>JAGBSU010000114.1 GCA_017631705.1 Clostridia bacterium
ACCACTGTTTTTCCGCTTTTTAGAGCCGATAGGGGAGACGGATCACAGCAGGTGATAAAAACCTGCCAATCTTTTATGTGATTTAAAATATATTCTTGGCGAGAACGATCCAGCTCGCTCATGACATCGTCTAACAACGCAATCGGTTTTTCGCCGGAAACTTCTTCTAACAAAGCCGCTTCTGCTAATTTGATAGCAAGTACTGCCGAACGTTGTTGACCTTGCGAACCAAAACTTTTTGCCGAAAAACCATTAATAAGTATTTCCATATCGTCGCGATGCGGACCGATTGTGGTAAAACCAGCGGAAAAATCCTCTTTACGATGTTCTCGCAGGGAATTATATAAGTGTGCTGCAATTTCTGCCGCCGTTTCTTCTTGTAAACAGGGTACGGAAGATGCATATTGTAAGTCAAATTCTTCTTTTCCGGAAGAAAGACCTTGATAAATATGGCGAGCAATTGGTGCTAAGCGATACAAATATTGCCGACGGGCATGTATAATACGACACCCGCTTTGTGCTAACTGGCGATCCCACAAATCCATCATTTCTTCTACCGCTTCACCGGTGTTTTTAGTTTTACACAAAGCATTGCGCTGTTCTAAAACACGAGCATATTCAGATAGTGCCTGAATATAAGATGGTTTTAGTTGACAAAACGCTGCATCAATCAAACGGCGGCGTTCTGCCGGACTACCTTTTACCAAAGAAAGATGTGTCGGCGAAAATACTACACCGCAAAAAACACCTGCTAATTTTGTCGGCGATGGTTGTTTTATGCCGTTTAAGAAAGCTGTTCGACGATTCAGTATTTGTATTTCTGCCTGCTGTTCTCTTTCGGCGGCAAAAAAATCCATTTGCAGTCGGCTTTGCTCGGCACCAAAGGCTATCATTTCTTTATCTTTTGCCGAACGAAAACTTTTTGTGCCGGTAAATAACCAAATTGCTTCTAATATATTTGTTTTTCCCTGCGCATTTTCACCGACAATAACGTTTACTCCTTCACAAGGAAAGTAACTGCCGGTTTCTAAATTGCGAAACCCTTCAAAGGATAATCGGGATACTTTCATAACCGATTGCCTTTCTTTTATGAGCCGGAAACTGTAATGGTTATATCATCACAAGTAACCGTATCTCCGACATAAATTTTTTTACCGCGTTGTGTGCAAATTTCATTATTCACCAAAACTTCTTCGTTTTGGATTTTCCATTTAGCTTGTCCGCCGGAAGCGGCAAGATTTGATAGTTTTAATAAAGCATCTAAACGGATAAATTCTGTTGTGATAGTAATTGTCATACGCGTTTAATTTTAACCGGTAATACCAAGAAGAGGAAAGAATCACCGGTAGCAGGCAGGAGTTTCATCGGTGCATGAGCGCCGTTTAACTCAATGACAACTTCATCACATTCAGTATTGCGTAAAGCATCCAATAAGAAACGGCAATTAAATCCGATTTCTTCTTGACGGCCTTCCATTTCCACGTTAACAATTTCATTAACGCTTCCCAATGCCGTGATACAAGATAAGAAAATTTGATTATCTTTAAAACGGCAAATAAGAGGAGATTTTAAGCGATCGTTAATTACCAAAGAAGCACGATCAACCGCATCAATCAGTTCTCTGGTTTTTACGCGAATAGTGGAAGAAAAATCAGCCGGAATGGCTTTTTTATAAGGTAAAAATTCGCCGTCTAACAAGCGGGAAAATACGGAATAACCGCCTATTTCCATAATCATATGACGGGAACCGACCGTTAAATATAACGGTTCTTCTTCATCATTTAATAATTTTAATACTTCACTGAGCGTTTTTCCCGGTACTACAAAATGCAATGATTCGCTGCTTTTTACCGGTTCGCTGCGCATAGCTAAACGAGAACCGTCAACAGCCACTAATTTTAAAATACTATCATCCATTTCAAATAAAACACCAGTATGTACCGGACGAGCAATATCCTGCGATGCCGCAAACAACGTTTGACGAATCATACTTTTTAGTGTGCTTTGTTGCATGGTAAGTGCCGCACCGTCTTTGATAGTGGGAAGTTCCGGATAATCCAAAGAAGAAAATCCCATAATAGTAAATTCTGAATTACCGCTGCGTATAACAGTATTGTTACTGGCATTAGAAATAATGGATACTTCTTCTTCCGGTAATTTACGGACAATTTCCGAAAATAATTTAGCGGTCAATACCAATTCGCCGGCTTCTTCAACCGTTGCTTCAATAGTGGTGGTAATACCAAGTTCCATATCATAGCCGGCTAAAAAGAGAGACGATGCAGAGGCTTTCATTAAAATACCTTCCAATGCAGGAAGTGCAGATTTAGAAGCAACACCACGTTGCACGTTATTGACAGCATCTACGAGAGCTTGTCGGGAGCAGATAATTTTCATAAAAATTCATCCTTTCCTATTTTCAAAAATAATATCTTCTTTAAATAGTAGTATTCCGTAGGGTATGTGGAAAAGTTAAAAGGTAAGTAAAAGGTAGATAAAATCAATGAAAAATGAGAGTTTTTAATGTGAAGAAAAAGAAAAGAAATTGTGTAAAAAGTTGAAGGAAAATTTTTCTTCAACATACGGTGGAAAAAAGTGCGTGGAAAAGTGAAGAAAATGTGAAAATAAAGAAAAATGTTTCACAAATTTTAACAAAAAATCCACCGTGTTTTTAACGATTAACCCTCGGAAATATTTTTTAAAATATCGTTTACCATTCCTTTAAACGAGTAGTTTGTTTCCATACGTTCTTCTACTTTTTGAAGAGCATAGACAACCGTGGAATGGTCGCGTGCCCCGAATTCTTCGCCGATAGACTTCATCGGAAGGCTAGTGATGTTACGAACAGCATAAATAGCAACCTGACGTGCCGAAGAAATAGAAGCAGAGCGTTTATTAGAACGAATATCCGAAGCAGAAACTGACATAGTGCGCGCTACTTCATTAATAATGCGTTCAACCGTAATCGGAACCGGTTGATTATCGTTTTTAATATCGCGAATTGCTTCTTGTGCAATGAGTTGGGAAGGAGCGGCACCTTCTAATTGACAACGTGCTTGAATACGGCGAACAGCACCTTCTAATTGACGAACATTACTTTTTAATTGAGAAGCTAAAAATTCGGAAACATCGTCGGAAATTTCAAGATTTAACAGTTGTGCTTTTCGTTTAATAATAGCAATACGCG
>JAGBSU010000115.1 GCA_017631705.1 Clostridia bacterium
CACTGCTTCGTCCACAAACATAATGTTACCAAAATCCGCCACCGTGCCGATGTTACGCTCCACGTCGTTTAAGAACCGGCCGTAGTTTTCGACACCGTTGAACAAAAAGCCTTGGTCTTCGCACACGGTACGCACACCGCGTGCGGCGGCATAGTCGGCAATTTCACGCACCGCGGCAAGTCCTTGTGCGTAAAAAGTATCAAAGTGTGAGAGCACCGCTTCGGGGTGTTCAAATTCCACTGCTATGGTATGGTGAAATATCGGTGAGCCGAGGATAACGGCAATATCCACATAGCGTTTGGCAAGTTCCACTTGCTCATGGCGGCCCTCGCCCACCAAGTTAACACCTACCGACACGCATCCGAAACGAACGCCCTTTTGGTCGGCATAGGCACGAAGCCTCCGTGCAAACGATTCGTCGGGAGTGGCAAGTTCATATTGATTGAGCGTTTCCAGATAGGAAAAGCCGTAGTTTGCGGCAATGTCCACCATTTCCAAATACGAGTTGGTAGAGGAAAACGGGGAAATGTACAAGCATAACCGATTATTCATGAGTAACCTTCTCCTTTTTTGTGTTTAGTACTTTCGCGGAACGTTTGTTTTCGGGAATGATTTCGCCTGCCTTGAGTAAGGCATTTTTGGTAAGCACCGGACCGACCAATTCATAAATCAACACAGCAAATAACACGATATTGCGTACCAACGCGCCCTCGGTTTCACCAAGTTGCATCGCGGACACCGACATGCCGAGTGCCACACCGGCTTGCGGTAACAGCGTAATGCCCAAATATTTTACAATCTTGTCGTCACAGCCCGTCAGCTTGGCACTGAGCGCCGTGCCTGTTAATTTACCGATAGAACGGGACAGGATAAACACCACACCGATGCCCACAATTGCCAACTGTGTGAACACGGAAAGTTCCAACTCGGCACCGCTGATAACAAAGAACAACACAAACAGCGGTGTGGTCCAACGGTCAACACGGTCCATCAGTTCTTCCGACGATTCGCAAACATTGCAGAACACCGTGCCGAGCATCATGCACGAGAGCAACGGTGACATGCTGATTGTGACCGGACCGAGCGGAATTTTCAGCATGGTAATCGCCACGGTGAGAATGACAAAAGTCACCGAAACCGACAACCGCTTGGAACGCGAATGGAAATGCTTTTCGGTTTCGGAAAACAGCAGTCCAACCACCACACCGAGCAGCAACGAAGCAACAATTTCCACAATCGGGTTAATCACCACGGAATACACATCGATGTGTCCGCTGACCATGCCTTTGGCAATGCCAAAGGATACCGCAAACAACACCAAACCGACGGCATCGTCTAATGCAACGATGGGGAGCAATAAATCGGTGAGTTTACCCTTGGCTTTATACTGCCGTACCACCATCAAGGTTGCGGCAGGTGCAGTGGCCGAGGCAATCGCACCCAAAGTCACCGCCACGCTCATCGGCAACACCGTTTCGCCCAAAATCACCGACAGCACACATAAGGCAATATCCACCACCACGGTGGCGGTAACGGCTTGCACCACACCAATAACGGTAGCTTGCTTGCCGATTTTTTTGAGTTGAGAAAGACGAAATTCATTGCCGATGGAGAAGGCAATAAAACCGAGTGCCACATCCGAAATGACACCGAAACGCTCCACATACGAAAGCGAGGTGAAGCCTAACCCCTCTACCGACAGTAGGTTGCCGAGTTGACCGAGCCCGTAAGGACCAATCAGCACACCGGCAATCAAATAGCCGGTTACCGCCGGCAAGCCGAGCGGCTTGATAACCCGTGTCATAAACAAACCTGCCAACAAGGCAATCGCTATGCTTAATAAAATATCCAATGTTTACTCCTTCTTTCCATCATCTGTAACAGCATGTATCCACCGAAATTTAAAGAAATACGGCAGCATAAAACTCATTTTAGGAATATCCTCTGCCAACAGCGTACACAAGTACACCGTAGCGAAATCCAAACGAAGCACCAACCCTAACACGATAGAAACCGGCACGGCAATCAGCCACAAGGCGGTGCCATCAAGAATCATACCGATGCGGGTGTTACCGGCAGGACGGAAAATACCGACAATGGCAATATAAGTGGGGGTGCGTATCACCATTTCCAAACCGTAAATTACCAACAACACCATGGCGGTTGCCGCCGCCTCGTGCGACAGCGCAAAGCAAGAAACCAAGGGACGGCGAAGCACCGACACCGCCAAACCGATAACCAACGAAAAGGTCGGTGCGAGCCATAAAAACCGTTTGGCATATTCCTTGACATCGTCGATTTTTCCTTCGCCGATGCGCTTACCAATCATGACCGCCGCGGCATTACACAAACCGATGAGCGCTACAAAAGAAATGTTGTGTACCGTATTTGTTACCGTCATGGCGGCAACATTGGTTTCCCCCATACGGCCGTATACCATGTTGGTCACCGCAATACCAAGTGCCCACGCCGATTCGTTGACAAAGGCAGGCAAGGCTATGACTAAAAACCGACGCACAAATCCCTGCGGAAAATGGAACAATTTTTTGACCGAACAACGCAATATGTTACGCTTTATCAGCGAAATTATCAAAATGACCGTCGGATTGACCAGCGAGGCAATCACCGTGGCAATTGCTGCACCACGCACACCAAGTGCCGGAAAACCGCATTTTCCGAAAATCAGTACCCCATTAAAAAACACATTCACCAGCACGGTAACGGCATTCGCTATCACCGGCAAACGCACTTGCTCCACCGAACGTAAAATGGTACACAACCCGAAATTGAGTGCAATGCCGATATATGAAAACGCGGCAATACGAATGTAGGTGGCACCCTCGGCAATAATCGCAGGGGAATCGGTATACAGCGAAATCACTTGTGTGGGAAACAAACTCACCAGCGCGGAAAAAAGCACCGAAATTCCACCGCACAACAGCATCACTAAACCATAGGTGGCACGAATACCGTTCATGTTCTTAGCGCCCCAATATTGTGCCGCAAACACCGCACCGCCGGAGCAAATACCGATGAAAAAGAGGTTTATCAACTGTGCCACTTGGGCGGCTTGTCCCACCGCCGCTACGGGAATGTCGCCTAGGCGACCGACCATAAGATTATCCACCATCGCGAGCGAACTCGACAGCAGTTGTTGTAAAATAATCGGGATGGCGAGCGACAACATGGTTTTCCAAAACACCTTGTCACTCATCATTTTTTTAAGAAACACAGCCTCACCTCACACCGACCTATCATACCGCAAATAATCATTTTTTGCAAGTGTTCGTGCAAAAAATGTATACTTTTCTGTTAAGTGAACACACTATAGGCTAACGGAAGTTGAACTCTTTACGCCTACAAAAGAAAATTTCCGGTGAAAGTTTGCCGCAAGGCTGTCGCCTTGCAAAAACGAGCGCAAACCCGCACGGATAAAGGCGGCGAGCAAAACCGTAAAGGGGTTGGCTCCCGCCAGCCTAACGAAGAATGAGGGGGATTCTTGTGAAAATGACAAAAAAAGCGTACTGCTCCATGGCAAGCAAGCGTGCCAAAGGCTCACCGGTACTCAAAAACTGCGTGTGGGCGTTTTTGGTCGGCGGTGCGCTGTGTGCGCTGGCGCAACAAATCATTGCATGGGTGCAAGCCGGTGGATTAGAGGAAAAAGAGGCACGCTTGGTCGGCTCGCTGTCGCTGATTGCCTTGAGCGTGCTGTTGACAGCCTGTAATATCTTTGATAACATCGCCCGTCGTGCCGGAGCAGGTACCATTGTCCCGATTACCGGCTTTGCCAATTCCATGGCATCCACGGCACAGGAATTCAAATCCGAAGGGTTGGTGTTGGGGCTGGGTGCCAAAATGTTCACCATCGCCGGACCGGTGCTCGTGTACGGCATTTCCGCTTCGGTGATTTATGGGATAATTTATTGGATAACAACTTTATTCTAATTTGCTTACAAGATGCATAAGATGGGCTCCGTGAAAATCACGGTGCCCTATATAGACACAAGCAGAAAAGTTGGTGTTGGGGGCTGGGTGCCGCCGCACCTGCGGTGGGCATTTCATGCAAACGGTACGCCTATATTTTTGTGTGTAATCTACGGTGGGAGTAATCCCCCTACCAATAAACCTTCGGTTTCCCATAGGCTAATCTAATAACCACGAGCAAATCCAAACAAAAACAGGAGTGGCGCCGCTGA
>JAGBSU010000116.1 GCA_017631705.1 Clostridia bacterium
CCCATTTTTCGTAGTTGTCGGCATCGCCGGTGATGTATTCTTCGTCAATACCGAAACTTCTCATTTGACGCCACTTGTAGTGGTCTCCACCCAAAAATAAATCATAAGCATCCTTAAAGCGGTAATCGTTGGCGATTTTTTCAGGCTGCAGATGGCAATGATAGTCGATAATCGGTTGATTTTCGGCAAACTCCTCATACAGCTTTCGTCCGGTCTTGTTGGAAAACATAAACTCACGATTAATAATTCCCATAACTGTTTCTTCCTCTTATTATAGTGTAATACCGTCTTTAAAAATTGAAATTTCGCGGTAACCGTTTTGCTCGTTACGCGTTTCCTCACCCGAAGCAAAAGCACACAAGCGTTGCAAAAATTCACCGCAAAGTGTTTCCATGCTCACACCGTCCAACAATGGTGAAGCATCAAAATCAATCCATGCCTTTTTCCGTTCGGCAAGTGCATGGTTGGTGGCAATTTTCACCGTGGGAACCGGACCGCCAAGCGGCGTTCCTCTGCCGGTGGTGAACAAAACCACGTGCACACCGGCGGCGGCCAAGTTGGTAATCGCCACCATATCGTTACCCGGTCCGTTCAATAAAGACAATCCGTTTTTAGTCACCGTGTCACCATAATCTAACACGTCAACCACTTTCCCCATACCGCCTTTTTGAACACATCCAAGCGATTTTTCTTCCAAAGTGGTAATGCCACCCGCTTTGTTGCCGGGCGAGGGGTTCTCGTAAATCACTTGGCCGTGGCGAGTGAAATAGTCTTTAAAATCGTTGATCAGACGCACGGTTTTATCAAACAATTCACGCGTCGGGCAACGCTTCATCAGCAAATGCTCTGCACCGAACATTTCGGGCACTTCGGTCAACACACACGTAGCACCGAGCGAAATCAAACGGTCAGACACCGCACCAACCAACGGATTAGCGGTAATGCCGCTGAAACCGTCGCTGCCACCGCATTTTAAACCCACACGCAGTTTGGAAATCGGCACGTCGGTTCGTTCAAAGGTGTCGGCATATTGCCGTAGTTCTTCAATGACTTTAACACCCTCGGCAATATCATCCTCGCAGTCCTGCACATTCAAAAAGCGAACACGCTCAGGGTCATAGTCCCCTAACACCTTTTTAAATTCGCCGATGTTGTTGTTCTCACAACCCAACCCCAATACCAACACACCGCCGGCGTTCGGGTGGTTCACAAGACCTCTCAAAATCAGTTGTGTTGTCGATTGGTCATCACCCAATTGCGAACAACCAAACGGGTGCTCAAACGCGTGTGCGCCGGTCAGCGCTGCCAATTTTCCCGCAATCTTGTTTACGCAACCCACCGTGTTGATAATCCATACTTCATTACGGATGCCCACGTCACCGTTTTTGCGAACATAGCCTTTAAAGGTTACCTTATCGGTAGAGGGCTCAATTTCTTCAAATTCCGGTTCGTACACGTAATCGATTTGGTCGCTCAAATTGGTTTTAACATTGTGTGTGTGCACATGCTCGCCTTTTTTGATATCGCACGTTGCGTGGCCGATAGGGTTTCCATACTTAATAATGTTTTCGCCACACGCAATATCACGCAGCGCATACTTATGCCCGTTTTCTAAGTTAACCTCTACCGTATCCTTGGGATGGATAATCACGCATTCACCCTTCTTTCCACTTCCTCTGTCAAGAAGGAAACATCTTCGCCCCACAACTTTTCATTTGCCAAAATAGTGCGAACATCGGCAGTTTTCATAAATGCCGTCACTTCCGGATCGTCGTCTGTCATATCGGTTTTATAAAACTCAATGAGTTTCGCAAACGAGAATAACAAATTCTCCGGCATCTTTCCGGTTCTGCGGATGTATTCCAACAAGGAGGGCAGTACTCTTACCTTGAATTTGCTAACCGAGTTGAGAGCAATGGAAGCACAACGGTGTTTGATAAACGGATTGCAAAACCGCTCAAACACATTCTCGGCATAATCCAACAACTCTTCTTTCGGCAAATCAAGAGTCGGAATAATTTCTTCATAAACACAGCGTTTAACAAACGCTGAAATCTCCGCGTTGTCCATACAGTCCCCAACGGTTTCCACACCACTGAGCAGCGCATACGGAATCATAGCCGTATGTGCACCGTTCAAAATTCTAACCTTACGGGTGCGGTACCGTTCTAAATCATCCGTTACTAAAATATTAAGATCTGCCTTATCAAAGGGGAATTCTTTGACAATCCAATTCGGCCCCTCAATCACCCACAAATGAAAAATCTCACTTGTATTGAGCATCTTGTCTTGCGGCCATCCCGGCTCGGCTTCTTCGCCATGGGGGTAACCGGTCACAATACGGTCAACCAAGGTGTTGCAGAAAGTGTTTTTTTCTTCCAACCATTTGATAAAACCTTTACCTAAACCCCACAGTTCGGCATAACGAAGCACGCACGATTTTAGGGTGCTTCCGTTTTTATCAATCAATTCGCAAGGCAGGAACACAAAACCGTCAAGGCCCAACTCAAACCGTTTTTTCAAAAGCAATGTCAATTTGGCAGGGAAGGTAATATGCGGTGCTTTTTCGGGTAGGTCTTTCTCGTCAAAAGCAATGCCCGATTCGGTAGTGTTAGAAACGACAAACCGAAAATCCCGGTTTTCCGCCAACGCCAAATAACTATCCCACGACTGATACGGCTGTACCGTGCGAGAAATACAATCAATTTTCTTTGTGATAACCGTCGGTGCACCGTTTTTTATGCCTCGCATCATGTGTGTGTATACGCAGTTTTGCGCTTCCAATTGGTCACACATGCCCTTTTCAATCGGTTGCACCACTACCACACCGGCGTTAAAATCGGTTGCTTCGTTCGTTAATTGTACTATCCAATCCACAAAACCGCGCAAAAACCCGCCTTCACCGAATTGAATAATTTTTTCACAACGCGTTGGTTTTGAAAACATGTTGGCTTCCTTCTCTCTATTATAAGTCGTACATGGTCAAATAAGCTTTTGTGTTTTGACACATTTCATCAAACAATTTTTTAGCGTCCGCAATACTGCAAGTTACCAATTGGTCATTAGCAAATGCTGTAAAGATTTTATCCAGGTTACGCTCGGCAATTCCCTCGGCAACCATTTCCTGCTGACCGCAAATACGAGCCACCAACGGATAAATACTTTTCGGAATCGGGCCGGCAAACACCGGTGTGATTTTACCCGAACGGAATGTTGCATTACTTTCCACCACAGCACCCAACGGCAAATTGGGAATTTGACCGTAGTTAGGGATGTTAATATTCGTCACCAAATCACGCAAACCGAGCAAAGCGCGTATTTGCTCCACGCCCTCTTCACCGGTGCCTTTGATTTTCACTTCTTCTTCACCGCTTAACAAACGCGCACTTTTGGCTAAACGCTTCTTCAAATCATCTCTGCGCCAATCCACACCGGTAAGACCAAAACCCATTTCGTGTACGCGCTCAGGACTTTCCAAATACCATTTTCCTTCACAAAACTCCGCCAAGTGACGGTCACCGGCAGCGGCAACAACTCCGAACTTGTTGAACAAATCCATTTTCACACGCTCGGCAGACTCAAAACCGCCGTTCATCCAGTTGTTATCAAACGGCTTACCATCCGTGTTTACCACTTTGTCTACATTTTCACGGCAATACTCCGCATAATACGGAATGATATCCTGATTGTGATAGGTAACACTTGTCAGCCATGTAAAATGGTTAACACCTATCGTATTAACTTTGATTTCCCGACGGTCAGGAATCACCTCACCCAACTTGTCTTTGACCACTTCGCGCAAAAACTGTTGTGTACCGAACACCTCGTGGCAACAACCAAAGGCTTTGATTTCGGGGAATGTGTAATACAGAGCTTTCACACACAAAGTCATCGGGTTGGTGTAGTTAATAACCCATGCTTCGGGGCAATACTTTTTAATATTTTCGGCAATTTCTTCAAACATCGGAAGAGTACGCATCGCCCGAACAATACCGCCGGGGCCGGTGCTATCGCCTACCGATTGGTAGATACCGTATTTTTCGGGTGTATGCACATCGGATTCCATTTCGTCAAAAGTACCGGGCAAAATGGAAATCACCACAAAATCCGCACCGGTCAATGCTTCACCGATGGTTTCAACTGCTTCATAATCCCAATGTGATTTTGCACCTTCCGCTGTGTTGAATTTGTTACCGATGATTTCGTTGTTTTTCGCAGCTTGCCAGTCAATGTCATATAATGCCACGCTACCGCTCATATCGTCACATGCTGCCAAATCGCTCATAAGCCCCCATGCCCAACCACGAGAGCCACCGCCGATATAAGCAATTTTCAGATTTTCTACGCCTTTGTCTGTATACTTCATAAAAAAACCTCCTTAAAATATTAAGTTCAAGCAAAGTATATCGCATAAATTTGCTAATTTCCTTTAATTTTATGTTTTCTTTTTACAAAACAAAAAAATATTGCTTTTTTTTGCCGTTTTTGTTATGATTTTGACGGGGGTGATGTATCGTGCCTATTAACAAAAACCGAGATCCCTTTTTTTCTCACGATAAAGTAACCAATCAACGTAAATCCGTTATTATCCATTTTCACGAGGAAGTGGAACTGTATTATTTAATCGACGGCGAAACCAAATACGTTATCGGTGATAAAATCTTTTTATTAAAAAAAGGGGACATCCTTCTCGTGCCGGCACGGACATTTCACAGCTGTGAC
>JAGBSU010000117.1 GCA_017631705.1 Clostridia bacterium
AATTTTACCGCTGATAACCGCGCATGCAGGGTTCAAACAATTCATACACAGTTCTCGCCCAAACAAACGTAAAACCCCTTCACAAACACGCAACCGAATGCAATCCTCGTTGTATTCCAAAATGCCTTGACAGCCTTCAATTACAATACGGCGATTGCCGGACATCTCCATACGCGTTGTTTTAGCCAACGCACCCATCGGCAAATCCAGCCAATCTTCCATGTGTGTATACAGCTTCGGCTGTTCCTTCATTTCGACTCCCCCTCTCGATTTTATATATGTATGCTGTATTGGAATAATACTCATCTCTTTCCCATAACATGAGATAAACTGCCTATGTCGAACTTAGAAAGAAGGGATACCGTGTTCGTAAAAATCGTGTATAAAAACCGATGGCGCACTGCGATTGCTTTGTCAATACTTATAACAGCGGCAGCAACCGTCCTAACTTTTCCCGCCGCCGTAGCCGGCGGTATCAGCCGTGGTTTATCCATCTGTTCTTCGGTTATCATCCCCTCCCTTTTTCCGTTTTTGGTACTCAGCGGTGTTATAGTGCGTTCAGGAATAGCCACCGCTATCGGCAACCGTTTGGACCGGCTTACGCGACGCGTATTCGGTTTGCCGGGGTGTTGTGCCGGCGGTATACTTATCGGCTTTTTCGGCGGATATCCTGCCGGTGCCGTTGCAATCGGCGAGTTGGTACGCTCCGGTCAATTAAGCAAAACCGATGCGAAACACATGCTTCGCTTTTGTGTCAACGGCGGTCCCGGTTTTGTCATTAGTGCTGTCGGTGCTACAATCATGAACAGCACTGCTTTCGGATGGATGTTATTTGCCGCCCATCTTGTTTCCTCACTTATCATCGGAATTATCGGTGCTCCCTGCCGAAAAACCTCAAACCGTTCACGAAGAAGCATGCCGTCCGTCTCCTTCACAGTATCCTTAGTTGAATCGGTTACCGCCGCTTGCCAAACCCTGCTTTCCTTATGTGGCTTCGTTGTTCTTTTTGCAGCAATTCTGACAGTCGCCGACGCTTGCGGTATCCCTTCTCATCTTTCTCTGCTGTTATCTTGCCTGTTGGAAGTCAATTGTGGCTGTCTTGCCGCTGCTGAAATCACACAAGCCGCCCCGTTTCTGTTGGGCTGTACCATTGGTTTCGGCGGTCTTTGCGTACATTGTCAGCTTGCCGCCGCGTTACACGGAACCGGTGTAATGAGTCCGTCTTTTTTTCTATCACGAATAGCGCATGCTCTGCTCACCGGTTTGTTGACCGTTTGGCTGTTACAGCTATTCCCCCTTTCTCTTTCGGTCGGCTCGTCACTCAATGCCCCACTTAACCTGCAAACCAGCTACGGCGGTGTAACGGTATCCGTAGCGTTATTGATTTTATGCGGTGTTTGGATGTTAATACTGTCACCTGCCCTTGACAAAGGACAGGATGGTCGTTATAATATTTCATAAGGGATGTGACAACATGAAACGAAAATTATACGGCAATGCCGTAACACCGATGTGTGAAATTTGCCGTTTGGGCCGCCGTTCGTCGGACGGAAAGGTCATTCTCTGTATCCGAAAAGGCATTATGGACCCCTCCGACCGTTGCCGTAAATTCACTTACGACCCTTTGCGCCGTATTCCTTACACACAACCGGAATTGGAAACTTTTTCCGAAGCGGATTTTCAAATTGATACAGCCGAATAAATTTTTCAAATTTTTTATTGACAAGACATTTTCTATCTGCTATAATTGCTGTAAAGCAATTTCCTTTACAGGAACGCTTGGGTTGCCGAGCGTTTTTTGTTTTGTATCTTTATGAACAAGGAGGGTTCTTCGTGCCGAAAAATATGGAAATCGCATGGCTGTTTGATTTTTACGGCGAAATGTTAACCGAAAAGCAACGCAATGTTATTGAACTGTATTATGAAGAAGATTTATCCCTTTCGGAAATTGCCGAAAACCAAAACATCACCCGTCAAGGTGTGCGCGATGCCCTCAAGCGTGCCGAAACGCAGATGCTGGAAATGGAAGACCGTTTACAGCTTGCCAAGCGGTTTCGTGAAATGGCAGACGGCTTTTCCGCTATTTGCCAAGCCGCACAAGAAATCTCGACTCTCAACAACCGTTACGGTTATTCCCGCGATGTGGATGAGCGTTGCAAACGTATCATCGCTTTAGCGGAA
>JAGBSU010000118.1 GCA_017631705.1 Clostridia bacterium
TATCCAAACCAAACCGCAACACAGCATTAATGATACCGAGCGTGATAAGCGGTAACAACAAATTCCCGCTTTGCTGCAACATATCGGTCACACCGTATTCGCCTTGCGTTAATACTTCGGTATATAAACGTGTTAAAAAGAAGGAAAGCATTTTGGAACTGAACGTACTGATAGCAAATATCACGGTATTCGAAAGTAATCGTTTATACTTGTCCATAATTTCCTCCTTTTATATTATGAAGTTTATCTTTAATAGGATAAACATATTTTTAATTTCTGTCAAGTCCTAATAGCGGTTGCACTTTTCGGCAAATTGTGATATAGTAGTACAAGTTTTTAGGAAATGAGGAATTCTTTTGGCGAACCGTAGTGCTTGGCGGACAACACTCTGCCCGTTGATTTCTGCTTTTATTTGGGGTTCTGCTTTTGTAGCGCAGGATGTTGTCGCAAGCGACCTATCCCCTTTCACCGTCAATGCCATTCGTTCTTGGATTGGCGCTTGTTTACTACTTATATTATCCCTTATTCTCCGCAAAAAAGCGGCTCTTCCGCCGGCAGAAACCCGCGTTTACCGCAAACGCCTTTTGTGGGGCGGTGTCGGTTGCGGTGTTCTGCTCACTGCCGCCGCTAATTTACAGCAAGCCGGCATTGGTGCCACCGACCCCGGCAAAGCCGGATTTATCACCTCTTTATATGTTGTATTAGTACCAATACTCGGTATTTTCTTCCGCCGCCGTGCACCGTACACCGTGTGGATTGGCATCGGTATCGCCTTAGTCGGTTTATATCTGCTTTGCACCACTGAAAACTTCACCATCGCACCGAGCGATGCACTCATTTTATTATGTGCACTCTTTTTCGCTTTTCAAATCCTTTTGGTGGACCGTCTGCCGGATATTTTCGGTATTCACCTTTCTTGTGTACAATTCTTCACGCTTGCCATTCTCAGCACCATCTTGATGTTTTTCTTTGAGACCCCGTCGTTACCGCTGATTTTGAAGAATTGGGCACCGCTTATGTATGTCGGTGTGTTTTCCACCGGTGTTGCCTACACGTTACAAATCGTATCGCAAAAAGGCGCCAACCCCACCGTGGTTACCTTGCTATTAAGTTTGGAATCGGTTTTTGCCGTACTAACCGGTTGGTTGATACAGCACGACACCCTCTCTGCGCGCGAAATGCTCGGTTGTGCTTTGATGTTTATAGCGGTCACACTCGCCAACATCCCTGTAAAACCGAAAAAGGCAGCCTGATATTGTGCTTTTTGAACAACTTTGTTTAATACTTCTTGTGAAAAACATAGAAACAGGATTTTTTTCGAATTTACACTTTACTTTGCTAACGTGGTAGTGTATAATAAGCTCACAGAAAAACAAAACAACAACATTTAGGAGGAACCAATTATGAAACGTTTTTTTGCTCTTGCTTTGGCGATGTTAATGATCGTTGCTTGCTTTGCCGGCTGCGGTAAAGATAACAACGCAGGCGCAACTGCCAATACTACGACTACCGCAACAACTGAAAAAGTCGCCACCGTCGGTTACACCATTTACGAACCGATGAACTACGAAAAAGATGGACAACTCGTCGGCTTCGATACCGAATTAGCGAAAGCCGTATTCGACAAACTGGGATACAAAGTCGTATTCAAGTTAATCGACTGGGACCAAAAATACACCGAACTCAACTCCGGTACTATCACCTGCATTTGGAACGGATTTACCGCCAACACCGCTGACGATGACGGTGTGGCACGTGCCGACAAAGTTGATTTTTCCTACAACTATATGGGCAACAAACAAGTTCTCGTTGCCAAAACCGATTTGGCAAACAAAATTGCCGATGTTAAGAGCTTGGCCGGTAAAGTCGGTGCTGTGGAAAACAGCTCGGCCGGTGACACGTATTTAACTTCCAAATTGACCGGTGCCATCAAAAAAGGTGTTACCTCTCAATTGGATGCTATGAAAGAATTGAGCATGGGCGCTGTTGATTTCGCCGTAGTGGACGAACAACTTGCCAAAGCGTATGTCGGCAAAGGCGACTATGCCGCTCTTAAGATTGCCGAAAAGGTATACAGCGATGCCGAATATTATGCTATCGGCTTCAAAAAAGGTTCGGAACTGACTGCAAACGTCAACACCACCTTGGAAGCTTTGGCTGCCGACGGCACCATCGCCAAATTAGCTGCAAAATATGGCGTATCCAACACCGCTATTGTTGATTTCTCTGACCAAAAATAAACGAAAACCAACAACATCCGAAAGCCGCAAGGTGGTCACCGCCACCTTGCTGTTTTCTGTCTTTTAAGAAGGATATAACATGAATTTTTGGACAATCACCCAAGAACTTCTGCAAGGATTTGGTATCACTTGTTTGCTGTTTATCATGACACTCATTTTAGCAATTCCGCTTGGACTGTTGTTCTCGTTTTGCTCTATGAGTAAACTTTCGATTATTAAAGTCCCTACCCGGATTTTCATTTGGGTCATTCGCGGTATACCGCTGATGCTGTTTATCTTTGTTATCTATTATCTCCCCAGTCTTTTAGCGGATGGAAATGCCGCATTCAATATCTTTAATACAATCGATTTAAAAATAACGATTGCTTCGGGAAGTAGCGAACTGTTGTGGCAAGGCCGTTTTTTGGCTGTGCTTATCGCCTTTGTTATTAACTATGCTTGTTACTTTTCCGAAATTTTCCGCGGCGGTATTGAAAGCGTTTCGCAAGGACAGTATGAAGCCGGATATGTTCTCGGGATGACTAAATCGCAAGTGTTTTTCAAAATCGTACTTAAACAGGTCATCAAACGCATCGTCCCTGCCCTTTCCAACGAGATTATCACGCTGGTTAAGGATACCGCACTCGCCAACGCGATTGCTATTCCCGAAATTATCAAGTGCGCCAAAGACATGGCTTCTTCGCAAGCACTTATTTGGCCGCTGTTTTACACCGCTGTGTTTTATTTGTTGTTCGTTGGCCTATTAACCGTTGTTTTAAACCAAGTGGAGAAAAAACTCTCCTACTTCAAAGCGTAAAGGAGAGAAGTTTATATGTCTTTACTGGATGTAAGAAACATTACGAAAAGTTTCGGTAAAACCGAAGTGCTCAAAGGCATTAGTTTTTCTCTTGAAAAGGGAAATGTGCTTTCCATTATCGGTTCTTCCGGCAGCGGTAAAACCACACTGTTGCGGTGTCTGAATTTTTTAGAAATGCCGGACAGCGGTATTATCCGTGTTTGTGACAAAGTGTTGTTTGACGATGCCGATAAAGCCACGTTAACCGATGAACAAATTCGGCAGAACCGTTTGCATTTCGGTTTGGTGTTCCAAAACTTTAACTTGTTTCCGCAATACAACGTGCTGGAAAACGTGTGTTTAGCACCCAAACTGCAAGCTAAAGCGTTGCCGAATTACAAAACCGATGCCAAACAAATTTTGGCCGACATTGAAGAAAAAGCTCGTCATTTAATTGACGAAGTGGGGCTTTCTGCCAAATGCAACGCATATCCGTGCGAATTATCCGGTGGTCAACAACAGCGTGTGGCCATTGCACGTGCGTTGGCACTCAATCCGGAAATTCTGTTTTTTGACGAACCGACTTCCGCGCTTGACCCGGAACTCACCGGCGAGATTTTACGAGTAATTAAAGGACTGGCGACGAAAAACATGACCATGGTGATTGTCACACATGAAATGCAGTTTGCTCGTGATGTTTCCGACCAAGTCATTTTCATGGATGATGGTCATATCGTGGAACAAGGCACCCCCGCCCAAGTGTTTGACAACACACAAAACGAACGTACCAAAGCCTTTTTGGCACGTTTTAACGAAGGATAATCTAAGCATAAAAACACCCTGCCGCATTGGCAGGGTGTTTTTGTCATCTATTTATTTCGTACCGAAAATACGGTCACCGGCATCGCCCAAACCGGGGACGATGTAACCATGCTCGTTGAGACATTCGTCTAACGAAGCACAATAAATCTGTACGTCGGGATGTGCTTCTTGCAACGCTTTAAGTCCTTCGGGAGCCGCAATAATGCACATGAATTTGATGTTCTTCGGACCGCGTTTTTTGATTTGACCGATAGCATCGACAGCCGAACCACCGGTAGCAAGCATCGGGTCTAACACGATAACTTCACGTTCGTGGATATCACCGGGGAGTTTGCAATAGTATTCGACCGGTTTTAAGGTTTTTTCGTCACGGTACAAACCGATATGCCCCACACGCGCAGACGGAACCAATTCCACCGCACCGTCTACCATACCCAAACCGGCACGCAGAATTGGTACAAACGCCAATTTTCTACCGGCAATTTTGCGACCGACAGTTTTGGTAAGAGGCGTTTCCACTTCCACGTCACAAATCGGCAAATCACGAGTCGCTTCATACACCATCAGTTCGGTGATTTCTTGAATCAGTTCACGGAATTGCTTGGAACTGGTTCTTTTATCACGCAACAAGGTAACTTTGTGTTGAATCAGGGGATGATCGGCAATAAAGGGTTTGTTTGGCATAAGAATAACCTCCAATATTTCCTAATAACTTCCTATATAGCATCACACCGTGATGTTATTGCTGTTGTTGTTTGCGACGCAGTTCCCGTTCCGCTTGCGGTAAACGCAGGTATGCCGGCAACAATTCGGCACCGCTGACGGTTTCCCCCATCTGTATAGCAACCACCGCTTCTCGTGCTACACCGACGGCGTGTTGATATCTCCATTCCGGTGATGCTATTTGCAACTCCGGCACAACACCTTGCCATGCTTTGTAGCAAACCTCTGCCCCATCGCCGATCAGCAAAATCGGGCCGAGTTCTGAAAGCAACCGTGTTTTCACTTCTTCCATCGGTAACGCTTCGTCGGGAGTCAGACGTGTAACCACACCGTTTTCCGCTAAAAAAGTAGCCGTATAGATTTGCCTACAACGAGCATCCATTGCTGCCAAGATACGACCGGTAAACGGAACACCCTCCCACCGACGAGCCATGCCTGCCAAAGTAGAAATCGGCACACATGGTAAATTTTGTGCAAACGCCAAGCCTTTCATCGTCGACACACCGATACGCACACCGGTAAACGAACCGGGACCCACCGATACCGCGAGCGTATCCACGCTATCAAACGACAAGCCGGCATCACCAAGTGTATGTTCAATCATCGGTAGCAGCGTTTGACTGTGTGTCAGCCCGGTGTTCACATAAGAAGAGGCAAGCAACTGTTGCTGTCCGTTTTCCACACGAAGCAAAGCACAAGAGGCAGGACCTGCCGAAGATTCTACAGCAAGCACTGTAAATGCTTCTTTTAAAAGCATTACCATTCCACCCCTTCAATCGTAATTTCACGCTCGGTATCCGAAAGGCGAGTAAACGTCACGCGAATTGCATCGTCCGGCAAAGCCGCTTCGATATTCTCGCTCCATTCCACCGCCAACACGGCACCTTGCTGTTGGTATTCAAAGAACCCGGTGGTATCCAAATCCTCCCACCCGGTGATGCGGTACATATCAAAATGTACCAGTTTAGGATTTCCGCCGTAGTCGTTCACCAACGCAAACGTTGGGCTGGATACATGTGCGCCAGGCGCCAACGTTTGCGCCATACCCCGCACAAATGCGGTTTTCCCCATACCCAAGCCACCGAAAAAAGCCACCACTGTACCGGCTTTACAGTAAGAAGCCAATTTAGCACCCAGTGCTTCGGTTTGTGCTTCGCTGTGTGTCATCACCGACATGGTGTCACTCCTTTCGTTCTTACTATTGTATCATAAAAAATAAATTCTGCAAAGAGATATTTTTATTGTTTGGCATCGTACCACGTTTTGCCGATATTTACATCGGCACGTAACCGTACCGAAAGCGTGGCGGCACGTTCCATTTCTTCTTGTAAAATCGTTGCAACGCGCTCGGCTTCGTTTTCTGCCGCTTCCACAATCAATTCGTCGTGCACTTGCAAGATAAGCCGTGCATCGGCTTTTTCTTCTTGCAAACGGTTATGCACGCGAATCATCGCGAGTTTAATAATATCTGCCGCTGTTCCTTGAATCGGCATGTTGCGTGCCACACGTTCCCCAAACGAACGGGTAATATGGTTAGAAACCTTTAGTTCCGGCAACGGACGACGGCGATTAAAGAGAGTTTTGGCATAGCCGGTGCGGTTGGCTTCAGCAATGAGATTATCCATATACCCCGCCACCGCGCTGTAATGTGCCAAATACTGGGCAATGTAATGCTTTGCTTCGGTATACGTGACGTGAATATCCTCCGACAGCGAATGGGCACCGATACCATAAACAATACCGAAGTTGACCGCTTTCGCTTGCGAACGCATCAGCGGTGTCACCAAAATTTCCGGCACATCAAAGACCTGTGAAGCGGTAATGCGGTGAATATCTTCTTCGTTATTAAATGCATCGGTCATGGTTTCATCGCCTGACAACGCTGCCAACACCCGCAATTCAATTTGCGAATAGTCGGCATCACACAGCACGTACCCTTCCTTGGCACGGAAAAAGCGGCGCAGTTCTCGCCCTAATTCTTGTTTTACCGGAATGTTTTGCAAATTCGGTTCGGTTGATGAAATACGACCGGTACGCGTTTCGGTCTGGTTAAACGAAGAATGTATTCTGCCGTCTTCGGCAATCACCTTTTGTAATCCGTCACAGTAAGTGGATTTGAGTTTTGCAAGCGTGCGATAATCCAAAATCATTGCCACCACCGGATGGGCATGTCGTAACGATTCCAGCACCTCGGCATTGGTGGAATATCCCGATTTGGTTTTCTTTTTCGCCGGCAATCCCAAATCCTCAAACAACGCTTTTGCCAACTGTTTGGGCGAATTGAGATTGAGTTCATACCCCAATTGTTCGGTAATTCCTGCGGTTATGGCATCAATGCGTTCTTGTAACATGTTCCCAAACGCAAA
>JAGBSU010000119.1 GCA_017631705.1 Clostridia bacterium
GATAACCATATCGATTTCATCGCTCGGACGAGCTTTCGAAGTCGGTTCAACACGAGCAGTCAAGTTGGAGCCCTCCACATTGACATACAAGAAGATTTCGGAACCCATCATTTCGGTCACTTCTACCTTAGCACGCACTTTGCAATCGGCAAAGGCTTCCAAGTGACGAGCTTCGTCGTGAACATCTTCAGGACGGATGCCCATGATGATTTCTTTGTCAACATACTCTTCCAAAACGCCATTGGGGTTTTTGGATTCCGGCAACGGAATGTTGTACTTAATACCCTTTTTCGTTTTGGTATCTTCGGAACCGAAACGAGCAAAGAATTTACCGTCTTCTTTTACAACAACCGCATCAATGAAGTTCATTTGCGGGCTGCCGATAAAGCCGGCAACAAACATGTTGTTGGGTGTGCAGTATAGGTTGCTCGGCGAATCCACTTGTTGAATCAAACCGTCTTTCATAACCACAATACGGTCACCCATGGTCATAGCTTCGGTTTGGTCGTGAGTAACGTAGATAAAGGTGGTACCGAGTTTTTGGTGCAATTTGGAAATCTCCGTTCTCATTTGAGCACGCAACTTAGCGTCCAAGTTGGAGAGCGGTTCGTCGAGCAAGAAGACCTTCGGCTCACGCACGATGGCACGACCCAAAGCCACACGTTGACGCTGACCACCGGACAAAGCCTTGGGCTTTCTGTCGAGCAAGTGAGCAATATCCAAAACGCGGGCGGCTTCTTCTACGCGGCGTTTGATTTCATCTTTGGGAGTTTTGCGAAGTTTCAAACCGAATGCCATGTTATCAAACACGGTCATGTGCGGATACAATGCATAGTTTTGGAACACCATGGCGATATCGCGATCTTTGGGAGCAATATCGTTGACCAAACGGTCGCCAATGTACAATTCACCGCTGGAGATTTCTTCCAAACCGGCGACCATGCGCAATGTGGTGGATTTACCACAACCGGAAGGACCGACCAAAATGATGAATTCTTTATCCTTAATTTCCAAGTTGAAATCGGAAACGGCGGTCACGCCACCCGGATATTTTTTGTAGATGTTTTTCAAAGTTAAACTTGCCATTTCATGACCTCCACATTTTTCTGCCTTGCGGCAACATTTAGTAAAACCTTTCTTTACTACTATGCTTTCCCAATTCTAACAAATTTTATCGAAAAATACCATTTCTAATATACACAAAGTTTTTGTGATTTCTTTATGGCACTTGAACAAAAATTGTTCACAACACGAGCAACTCGGTCTCTTGAGAGGTCAGCGGACGGCTTTCTCCCTCTTTTAGTTGCGGATCCAACACCAACTCGCCGATAGACACGCGTTTGAGCCATACCACGCCACGGTCCAGCACACCGAACATGCGCTTGATTTGATGATACCGTCCTTCAGTAATTTGCACTTGTGCCAGCGGTTGCTCTCCGTTTTCTAAAATTTCCAGCTTTGCCGGGTGACAAGGCGTACCATCTGCTAACGTGATGCCTTCCTCAAAGCGGCGACAATGCTCGTCCGTTAACGGAGCATCTAACCGCACCAAATATTTTTTATAGATTTTATTTTTGGGAGAAAGTAAACGGTGAGCCAGCTCGCCGTCATCGGTTAACAACACCAAGCCCACCGTATCTTTATCCAACCGCCCTGCCGGAAATAAGCCTTTTCGTTTCCATTCCTCCGGCAACAAATCTACCACCGTCGAAACCTTCGGGTCACGGGAAACGCACAACACGCCCGACGGTTTATTCATCATCAAATAAACAAAGCGTTGATATACCAGCGGCTTGCCTTCTATTGTAATCTGTTGGCTTTCTGATTCGACCTTTTGCGACGGGTCACGGCAAACCGCACCGTCTATCGTCACACGACCTGACCGAATAAGTTTCACGGTATCTCGCCGGCTGCGTGTACCCTGTGAGGCAATCAATTTATCAAGTCGTTGTAACATTCTACTGTTTCCTTTCCTTTATTTAGCAACCAATCCTTTGCAAAAACCGCCGGCCCGCTCCGACATAATATCTCCGGCTATAACACGTCCGCGATACACATAGATATGTGCCTTTGCCGCCTCTTCGGCATTGAGGACGGAATAGGTATACAACCGTACACGCTTACCGTAATACGGTTCTAACGACATGTTTGCCGTTTTTTGTATCTCCTCATAGCTTTTCAAAGTATCATCCGCTTCGTCAGGCAGACGGATTTCCCGTACCTCTTCCCCCTCTGCCGACACCTCATAGCCCAAGCTTTTCAAAAAAGAAAGCCTTTCCTCGACAGTTTCGGCACGGCTGACTTTTGCCGATGCGGGTTTTTCTCCTTTCGCAGACGGCATTATCACCGTCGCCACAGCGGTAAACAGTGCCAACAATACGCAAACTGCCACCGATAACAATTGCCGCCGATTGGTTTTTACCGATAATACAAACATAGAACACACTCCTTTGTGTTCTATGTGTATTCGGCAAAGCGCGCAAATATTATAAACAAATCAGTTCTTTGGTGCAAGAGGTTAGGTTTTGATAACCGTCTTTGGTAATCAGTGCCATATCTTCAATGCGTACACCGAAACGATGTTCCAAATAAATGCCCGGTTCCACCGTGACAACGTTACCGGCTTTTAACACCGTATCGGTAGCGCGTGGTGATAAATTCGGTTGTTCGTGTATTTCTACACCGACACCGTGACCGGGAGCATGCCCAAAGTTTTCCCCCTAGCCTGCCGCTTCTATCACCTGCCGTGCCGCCGCATCGGCATCACGGCACAGCACGCCTGCACGCAACACCGACAAAGCGGATTGTTGCGCTTGCAATACCGTTTGGTATACACGATGCTGTTCTTCGGTAATAGTACCCAAGGCTACCGTCCGTGTCATGTCGGAGCAATAGCCACCGACCACCGCACCGAAATCCATCGTGATAAAATCACCTTTTTGCACCGCTTTATCGGTCGGGATTCCGTGCGGTAACGAGGTGTTGGCACCCGACACCACTACAAAATCAAAGGCGGTCTGCTCGGCACCTTGTTTGCGGATATAAAATTCCAGTTCTAACGCTATTTCACGTTCTGTTACACCTTCCCGAATAAAGGGAAGAATGTGCGAAAAACCTTGCTCGCACAGTGCCTGCGCTTGTAAAATGCAGCGCACTTCGTTTTCGTCTTTTACGGCACGTTGTTCGCAAAGCCAGTTGTCTAACGTGTTGGTTGCATCCCACTCTACCGTCGGTATGTTTTTTTGCAATCGAGATAGTGCTGACAAGGTGGTGTGTGCCGCTTCCAAATAGACACGGCAAATCCCATGCTTTTCAAACAATTCCTTCAGCGACTCCGACAAGGAAACAATTTGCAGACAAGTCAAACCGCCAAGCGTCGCTTTTGCGGTTTCGATGTAGCGAAAATCCGTTAAAAAATAGGCGGTTTCACTCGTCAGCAACAGCCAGCTATCTCCCGACGGGAAACCGGTTAAATAACGCAAATGATGTGATGCAGCAATCAGCGCTGCACCGTCTTTGGGCAATCGCCGACAAAGGTTCTCACATTTTTTGTTCATACGGTTCATCCTTTATATAATTCCAACAAAGTACACGCATCTTCGGCTTGTGTGCCGTCAGATTCGCAAATAAAGACGGGGTGTAAATCTCGCTCTCGTATGAGTTGCATGAGCGGTGCCGGTTCGGGACCGTACACCGTATCGGCAAACGTTAAATGGCGTTTTTCTCCGCCTTTAGTATATTCGATTTTTGAGAAATGAGCATGAAATTGTGAGGCGCGTTCTTCGCCCAATTCGTTGTGCAAGCGGTCCAACAACGCTTCAAACGCTTCTGCCGAATTTAAAGCCCCAAAGGTACGGCTGTTCAAATGACCGAAATCAATACACGGTAAAAAACGCTCATCAATACGGCAAAATGACAACACCTCATCCAAATCGCCGAGTTGGTTGATTTTTCCCATGGTTTCGGGACAAATGCGTACCGCTGACAATCCCTCTTCGTCCAATGCCGTTTGAGCACGCCGTAAGGTTTGCGAAGCTAACACCGTCGCTTGTGCACGGGATAAGCCACCCAACCCTCCGGGATGTACTACAATACGGGTACCGCCCATTTGTGTAACAGCACGGGCGCTTTCCAATATATAGCGAATCGAATTGTCCCGTTTTTCGGGTTCGGCAGATGCCAAAGAAATAAAATACGGAGCATGCAATGAAACAGCAACATCGTATTCTGCCGCCGCTTTTCCTAACGCGCGCGCCGATTCTGCCGATACTCTCACGCCCCGTCCGCATTGGTATTCATACGCCGTAAGACCCAACCGATACAACCATGCAGGGGCTTGCAACGTGCTTTTGTTGCCGGCATCATAGAAAGAATTGCTATTGCCGGCAGGACCGAAACGAGCAATCATGTTTCGCGCTCCTTTCTTTTGGCATAAATCTTACGTTCCCATTTACGGCGCAACGCTAAAAACGGTTTCCCCGTTTCCAAAGCGATGGGTTGCAACTGAATGCAGGTGATACCGCAAAGATTCGCACCCAAAATGTCGGTAAACACTTGGTCACCCACCGCCGCACACTCTCGTTTGGGAAGTTTTAGGCGATGAATGCCACGCAAAAAACCAAACGGCGACGGCTTGCACGACAGCGAAATATGCCGCAAGCCTAACTTTGTGGCAAACGGTGCTACCCGCCATTCCCACGAATTGGAAACTACCGTCAACGCAATTCCTGCTTGTTTCATTGTTTCCAACCAACGGCGAACATCCTCCGACAATTCCTGACTGCCGTGAGTTGTCAGCGTATTATCCACATCCAACAACAAACCGCGTACCCCTAATTGTTCTAAATCCTGCAACGTAATGTCGGTAACGCGGTTTTTATACACAGTAGGATAAAATAACGACATGGTCATTCCCTTTCCTTTGTAAAGAAAAAACGGGCAAATACTTGCCCGTTTTTTTGAATCATTTGAACTTTCTTTTACGAGCTGCCTCGGATTTCTTTTTGCGTCTCACAGAAGGCTTTTCGTAATGCTCTCTTTTCCGCACCTCGGCAAGGACACCGGAGCGTGCGCAGGATTTTTTCCAACGGCGCAGGGCACTGTCCAAAGACTCGTTTTCTTTTACTTTAACTTCTGACATTCTTATTCCCTCCCTCCGCTGTTTAGCAGGGGTTATTACCCATATCTTAAAAGATACCAATTAAGTATACCGCAACTTCTCGGTTTCGTCAAGAGGTTTTTGTAAATTTATTTTACAACCAAGTTGACGAGTTTTTGCGGAACATACAATTCTTTGATAAGTTGCTTACCTTCCAGTTCGGGCGCTACGCGTTCGTGTTGTTTGGCGGCAGCCAATACCGAAGTGGCATCTTCTTCCATACCCACCGTGATACGTGCGCGGATTTTACCGTTGACTTGTACGGCAATTTCCACGCTGCTTTCCACGCATTTGGCAGGGTCGAATTCCGGCCACGGTTGATAAGCCAATTCTTCTTTATGACCGACAAATTCCCACAATTCCTCGGTGAGGTGAGGAGCAAACGGATTGAGCAATTGCAACAAAATGGAATATTCGCCACGGGTTACACCGATGTTGGCAAAATCGTTCATCAATGCCATCATAGCAGCAATCGCTGTATTGAATTTCAAGTTTTCGATGTCTTCGCTCACTTTGCGAATGGTTTTGTGAATCGGCAACTCCGCTTCGGGGCGAATGGCATCGCTGTCAATCAGGCTATCCGCCATCATCCACACACGTTCCAAGAAACGTCCTGCACCGCGAATGCTGGCGCTCGACCACGGTGCCGCTTTTTCAAAGTCACCGATAAACATTTCGTATACACGCAACGTATCGGCACCGTATTCATTAACGATATCGTCGGGGTTGACCACGTTACCGCGGGATTTAGACATTTTTTCGCCGTTTTCGCCCAAAATCATACCGTGGCTGGTACGTTTGGCATACGGTTCTGCCGTCGGAGCCACACCGATATCGTACAAGAATTTGTGCCAGAAACGGCTATACAACAAGTGCAAGGTGGTATGTTCCATACCGCCGTTGTACCAATTGACAGGCGTCCAGTATTCCAAAGCTTCTTTGGAAGCCAAAGCGGTGTCGTTGTGCGGGTCGCAGTACCGCAAGAAATACCACGAAGAACCTGCCCATTGGGGCATGGTGTCTGTTTCGCGTTTGGCGGGTGCGCCACATTTCGGGCAAGTGGTGTTTACCCAGTCTTCAATCGCCGCCAACGGGGATTCACCGTTATCGGTCGGCTCATAACTTTCCACTTTGGGCAAACGAATCGGCAATTCTTCTTCCGGTACGGCTACGTGACCGCAATGCGGGCAGTGCACGATCGGAATCGGTTCGCCCCAATAGCGTTGGCGAGAAAAAACCCAGTCACGCAGTTTGTAGTTGACTTTGGTTTCGCCGATACCGTTTTTCTCCAAATAATCAATCACAGCCACCTTAGCTTCTTCCACAGTTTTACCGTTTAAGAAGTCGGAGTTGACCAAAATGCCGGTAGCACAATCGGTGAACGCTTCTTTTTCCACGTCACCGCCTTGTACCACTTCCACAATGGGTAAATCGAATTTCTTGGCGAATTCCCAGTCACGCGTGTCGTGTGCGGGAACGGCCATGATAGCACCCGTACCGTAAGAAACCAACACGTAGTCGGAAATAAAAATCGGAATATCTTTGCCGTTTAAGGGGTTGACGGCGGTAACGCCTTTGAGTTTCACGCCACTCTTATCTTTGGCAACTTCGGTACGTTCGAAATCGGATTTGCGTGCCGCGGCTTCTTGGTATTTGCGTATATCGTCTATGTTTTTGAGCAAGCCTTTGTTTGCCCAGGTTTCTACCAATTCGTGTTCCGGCGAAACAACCATGTAGGTAGCACCAAACAAGGTATCGGGACGGGTGGTGTACACTTTAATCGGTTCACCGGCAGAGGTTTTAAAAGTAACCTCGGCACCGGTGGAACGACCGATCCAGTTGATTTGTTGAGCGCGCACGCGTTCGGGATAATCCACCAACGACAAATCATCAATCAAGCGTTGTGCATAGGCAGTGATTTTGAGCATCCATTGGCTTTTTACCTTACGCACGACTTCGCCGCCGCAACGTTCGCAAACGCCACCGACAACTTCTTCGTTAGCAAGCACGCATTTGCAAGAGGTACACCAGTTGACAGCCATTTCTTTTTTATAGGCTAATCCTTGCTTGAACAGTTGCAAGAAAATCCATTGCGTCCATTTGTAATAATTCGGATCGGTGGTGTTGATTTCACGCGTCCAGTCAAAGGATAGACCCAAACCTTGTAATTGTGCTTTGAAACGAGCCACATTATTTTGTGTCACCACTTCGGGATGAATGTGGTGTTGAATGGCGAAGTTTTCGGTAGGCAAACCGAAAGCGTCCCAACCCATCGGGTAAAGCACGTTGTAGCCTTGCATACGGCGTTTACGTGCCACCACGTCCAACGCCGTGTAGGAGCGCGGGTGGCCTACGTGCAAGCCTTGGCCGGACGGATATGGAAATTCCACCAACGCAAAATAGGCCGGTTTTTCGGTGCTATTTGATGCAGCAAACGTGTTTTCAGTTTCCCATTTGGTTTGCCATTTCTTTTCAATTTCTGACGGGTTATACTGTTTCATGCTTTTTCATCCTCCAAAAAACTCGCTGTGGGTACGGTCTGGGCATCCTGCCACAAGCGTTCCAAATCATAAAATTGACGCGTGTTTTGCGCAAACACGTGAATCACCACTGCACCGTAATCCAAAACGGTCCATAGTGAGGATTGATACCCTTCTGTGCGCAGCGGCTTAATTTCCCGTTTTGATAAATCGGTATCCAAGTAGTCTACCAGCGCCTGAACGTGTGTTGTGCTGGTACCAGTTGCTAAGATAAAATAATCAGCCAGAGAAGTAATCTCATCAACTTTCAGTACACGGATATCCTCGGCTTTGTGTTCGTCCAAGGATTGTACCACCGCTGTGACTAAATCGAGCACTTGCTCGTTTGTTTGTTCCGTCATGATGCCGTTTTTTCCTCCGCTTCTTCTTTGACGCCGCTTTGGTCAAGCGCTATTTCCGACAACTTTTGCAAATGCACATTGGATTTTTCGCCGGTTGCCAGCTCGGTAATTTGTACATCGGCTTCGGTAACCGGATCGTCATACGGGTTAAAGTAAGTGTTTAACGCGGTTATCAGTTCGGCACGATGCACGCTGTAATAAGAATCGGAATTGAACGAGGAAACTTCACCGGGCAACAACTGTGCTGTCATATTTTCAAGCGTTACCTTCCGCCACTCTTTGAGAATGGCTAACATATCATCCGTAGTGGTACGCGTGCGAATGGGAGTAGACCCACCCATTAACGGCAACAAGGAATCAACTTTTAGTTGTTCTTCGGTTTGCGCACACAAGCGTTGGAACAACGCCAAAAACACACGGCGTTGTTTTACAATCCGCGATATGTCACCCGTAACGCCTTTATCCCGCGTGGTAATGTATTGCAACGCGGCCGTACCGTCTAAGGTGCGAACGCCTTTGCCATACGTGGTTTCGCCCAACGTTATAGCGGCATCCAATTGCACGTCCACACCGCCGAGCAAGTCGACTAATTTGACAAACGCTTCTTGCGGAATCATAAAGTAGCCGTCTACCGGCAAAGAATACTGTTCATTAAATATAGCAATAACATTGTAAGATGATGAGCCGGCTTTTTGCGTTATGGTATGTCCGACGGCTTTGTGTTCCTCAATTTCCGCTTTATACAAACGCTTTCCTTCAAATTCGCACCAGTCCAGCGGCGCCGGATTTCCCCATACTGCACCGGCTTTTTTGGCCACCCAAATTTCGCTGTCACCCAAATAGGTATCTTGCGGAACTTCTAAAATGTTGATGGTTTTCTTTTTCTTATCATGACACAAAAGCATTAAGCTTTCGGTCGGTGACGTTTCCTCTTTGCCTAACAAGCCGACCACATAGTACGCCACCTTGTTTTGCAATGCCACCGGTGTCGTATCATAGGCGTTGACGGTGGATTCGGATTGGTCTTTGTGGGCAGAAGTTTTTGTCAACGCACGCACCGCTATCACAATAAAGACCACCAATAACACGCAAAAAACAGCCAATGAAATCATCAGCACACGGCGACCTTGGTTTCTTTTTTTTCCAGTCCCTTGTTTTGCTTTTTTACGAGTATCCTTCGCCATATTGTTCCTCCTATTCAAACTCCCGATAACAAGCCAAAGTATCGGGATGTACCGGTCGTTGTTGTTCTTTCAAATCCCGAACGGTGTACGCCAACGCATATTGCATCGCGGCACGCCAATCTTTTTCGGTTAAATCGCGCATAATCTCGACATCGGGATAATCACGGTCTGCCGATGTAAAATCCGCTAAATACAGCACAATATCCGGCATCGTCATGCCGGCTCTGCCGGTGGTATGATACCGTACCGGCTCTAAAATTTCCGTATCGCCAATTCCTAAAATGTGTTCCAAAAACACCGCACCGGAACGCGCATGCCACAATTTTGGTGCTTGTTTTTCTACAGCGTCTAACAGTATATCAAATTCTTTGAAAATTTGCAACTGCGAATCGTCATCGGTATCCTTTAAAATATCATGCAACAAACCTGCCGTATATGCTTTTTCGGGGTTGGTACCATATTTTTTCGCCAAATGGCGTGCTTGCTTTGCCACTTCCAAAGAATGATGAAAGCGTTTGGGCGTTAACCGTCCTCGTAAAATGTCCACATACTGTTCTTCGGTGTTGCGATACGTTTTATTCGCCGTATACAACTGTTTTTGATTGATATACTCTTCCACCGCATGCGGAACCAAGCCTTCGAGCGATTTTCCGGCGGTGGCTTTTTCCCGAATTTCGGTAGAAGAAATTTCTACTATCGGTATTGCTTCCACCACGCACCGCGCACCTTGCTGTTCTAATTGTTTGGCATGTTCGACAAGCAAATCGGCAGTCACTTTATCACGCGGGGCGGCGCACAAGGTTGCCATGGCGGCAATGTCCGCAAAACGATACCACGTGCCAAGTGTTAAAAACATATCCGCACCCGTGAGCAAAAATAACTCGGCATCGGGGTATTGTCGTTTTAAAGCTTCCAGCGTAAACACCGTAAAACTGGCACCGCGGCGATTAATTTCCAAATCCGACACCGCCAATTCCGCATACGGCTCACATGCCAAGCGACACATAGCCACTCGGTCAACGGCAGGGGCTAAATCGGGCTTCACTTTATGCGGCGGCACAAAGGTCGGCATGAACAGAACACGGTCAAGCGATAACCGTGCGGCAAATTCCCTTGCCAACTGCACATGTCCGTTGTGAATGGGGTCAAAGGTTCCCCCAAACAAAGCAATCCGCTCGTGCATGGTAACTCACCTTTCTCGCGGTAAAATGATTTTTGGCTCTTCAGGGTGGCGGCGATACAACACAAATACGCGGCCGATTACTTGCACCACTTCTGCACCGACTGCCGCGGCAATCGTTTCCGCCACAGTGCGCACCGGTTCGGGTGCGGTTGGCAATACACGACCTTGAATCAGTTCGCGTGCCGTTAAGGCATCATCGGCTTGTTTGCAAACGGTGTCCGATACACCGCCTTTGCCGACGTGCAAAATATCTTCCATGTGATTTGCCAAACCGCGTAAATACGCGCGTTGTTTGCTGGTCATTTAATTTCCTCCCAATCGATTCTGTAACAACTTTTGAAACGTCCGTAGCGCTTGACCGCGATGGCTGATAGCATCTTTTTCGGCGGCGGTCATTTCGGCAGTAGTTTTATTGCCCACATAAAACAGCGGGTCATAGCCGAAACCATTGGTGCCGCGTTCCTCATAGCCAATACGGCCGTGTACCGTTCCCTCGGCGGTAATTGGTTCGCTGCCGTCGGGGAACACACAACATACGGCACACACAAACTGTGCGGTACGTTGTTCGGTCGGCACGTCTTTGAGTGCCGCTAACAGTTTATCGTTACATTCTTTGTCGGTACCATTAGGGCCGGCATATCGTGCCGAATAAATACCGGGGGCACCGTCGAGCGCATCCACCGTCAAACCGGAATCGTCGGCAATCGCCGGCAAACCGGTTACAGCACTTGCCGAGGTGGCTTTCAAATACGCGTTTTCGGCAAAGGTGGTGCCGGTTTCTTCTACTTCCGGCAACGAAATCCCCAAATCCCTATCGGTTACGGCTTCAATACCGAGCGGCTGTAAAATACGCGCTAATTCCGTTAATTTATGAGCATTGTGTGTAGCAATAATGTATCGCATAGATTTTCACTCTCCAAACAAGCCTTGGGCAAATGAATCGGCATCAAAAGGTTGTAAATCGTCAATCCCTTCGCCGACACCGATGTATTTCACCGGTACGCCCAATTCCTCGTGTACGGTCAGTACCACACCGCCTCGCGCGGTACCGTCCAATTTGGTAAGAACAATACCGGTGATACCGGCGGCTTGCAAAAATTCCCGTGCTTGATTGACAGCATTTTGTCCGGTGGTGGCATCCAACACCAGCAACACCTCACAAGCGGCATTCGGCAATTCCCGTTCAATAACACGGCGAATTTTCGCCAATTCGTCCATCAGATTTTTCTTGTTGTGTAATCGGCCGGCAGTATCACAAATCACCACGTCGATACCTCTGGCTTTGGCGGCAGAAAGAGCGTCAAATACCACAGCGGCCGGGTCGGCGTTTGCTGCGTGTTTTACCAGTTCTACATCGGCACGTTGTGCCCATACCTCCAATTGCTCAATGGCGGCGGCACGAAAAGTGTCTGCAGCACCGAGCAGTACTTTTTTACCGTCGGCTTTCAGGCGGGCCGCTAATTTGCCGATGGTTGTGGTTTTTCCCACGCCGTTGACGCCGATAACCAACACCACCGACGGTGTGGTAGTCAGTTGTAACGAGGCATCACCGCTAATCATTTCTGCCACGGTTTCTCGCAACAGTCCGCGAATGGCATCGGGGTCGGTTTCACCGCGTTCCTTGACCAAGATGCGCAGTTTTTCGCAGAGTGTATCGGCAGTGGCAACACCGACATCTGCTGTTATCAGTATTTCTTGTAATTCCTCAAACAATTCGTCGTCGATTTTGGTAAAGGCTTTTAACATGCCGTTTACCGTACCCATCAACGAATCGCGCGTCTTACGCAGTCCTTCTCCGATTTTATTGAAAAAACCCATGATTTACCCTTTCTTATTGCGCGTTGCCGGAAATGCCGAGTTTGGCTTCCACTTCGCTGACACGCAGTTCTAACAATTTCGAAATGCCTTGTTCTTGCATGGTAACACCATACAAAATATCCGCTTCTTCCATGGTGCCACGACGGTGTGTGATGACAATAAATTGCGTGTTCTTGCACATACGACGCAAGTATTGTGCATAGCGGTCGACATTGACATCGTCCAATGCCGCTTCCACTTCGTCCAACACACAGAACGGTGACGGTGTTACTTTCAAAATAGCAAACAACAACGCTGTCGCTACCAACGATTTCTCACCGCCGGACAATGCATCCATGTTGAGAATAACTTTTCCGGGCGGTTGTGCGTGCATTTCAATACCCGAATGTAAAATATCTGTGGGGTCGGTCAACACCAACTCGGCATTACCGCCACCGAACAAGTCACGGAACACTTCGCCGAAATTCTCATTGATTTGGCGGAATCGCTCCAAGAACATGTCCTTCATTTGTGCGGTTAGGTCGGTAATCAGTTTCAGTAACTCTTCACGCGATACTTCCACATCATGTACCTGAACGCTTAAAAATTCATACCGTTCGCTGACTTCCTTGTATTCCTCAATAGCATCCACATTCACACTGCCCAGCGCACGGATTTTGTTTTTCAGTTCCGTCAAGCGACGGGTAGCCTCTGCCATATCTTCGATGGGCGCGGCTTGCTCCTCGGCTTCGGAGCGTGTGAGTTCATATTCCTCGTACAAGCGATTGAGAATCGTTTCGGTTTCCTTTTGAGCGGCAGCACATTTTTCTTCCAAACGAGCCGCTTCGCGACCAGCAAGTTCGCGTTCGTCGGCTTTTTCACGGCTGGTTTGGCGCCATACCGTTTGCTGTGCCTCACCTTGCATACGTTTTTGGGCAAGTTCGGCAACTGTTTCGCCTGCCTCTTTTGCCAAACGACGTAAATCCGCCGCTTGCAAAGAAAACAGTTCCGCTTGTTCCTCGTACTCGCGGTTGCGTACCAATAATTGCTCGATTTGCTGTTCGGTTGCACTGCGCACACCCATTTGGTCGGCTTGACGAGTACGCAGTTCCTCGATAGCTTCGCGGATACCCTCGATTTCTTTTTCGAGTGCTACCACCGCTAATTTTTCGTCTGCCATACGTGCCGAAAGTGCTTCGCGTTGTTCGGTGATTTGCTCGCGACCGCCACCGAGCGATGCCGCTTCTGCTTCTAACGCGGTTTTGCGCTCGATAACCGATTACGCGGTTGCCGTAGCACGTTCCATGTTATCACGGTGTTCAACCGAACGACGGTTGAGTTCGCTGATTTCACGTGTGCAATCTTCCACAGCGGCATTCAAGGATTCCACTGCTTCGTTTAAGCGACGGCATTCGGCTTCTACACGTATTTTGTCTTCTTGTGCGGTTGTCAATTCGCCTTGCGTACCGGAAAGTTCTGCACTGACAGCCGATACTTCTTGTTGCAAAGTTTTGAGTGCTTCTTGCGCTTTTTCTGCTTTTTTGGCAAGTTTGGCTTTTTCCGCTTGCAAGCGTTCGATTTCACTGCGACGAGAAAGCAAACCTGCACCTTTAACATGCGAACCACCGGTTAATGAACCGCCGGCATTGACCACCTGTCCGTCCAGCGTGACAATGCGGAAACGATAACCATATTTGCGAGCGATTAACACCGCGTAATCCAAATCTTCTGCCACGGCAATGCGACCTAACAAGCTGCGAGCAATTTGCTCGTATTGGCTGTCTACGGTGACAAGTTCCGAAGCAATACCCACAAAACCGTTTTCGTTTTCCAAACCTTTTTCAGTTAGTAAATTGCCTTTGGTGGTTTGTATCGGTAAGAAGGTAGCACGGCCACCGTTGCTTTTTTTCAAGAATTCAATGCCGCGTTTAGCATCCTCTTCACGGTCGCACACCACGTTTTGTGCGGCGGCGCCCAAAGCGGTTTCAATTGCCAATGCGTAGGTGCTTTCCGCATGAACAAGGCGCGAAACCGGCCCGTGAATACCACGCAGTTCTCCACGCTCGGCTTGTTTCATGACACTTTTAACGCTTTGCGAAAAACCCTCCAGATTCCGTTCCATTTCTTCTAACAAGCGAATTTTGTGGGCTTTTTCTTCGACATCTAATGCCATGCGGTCTGCTTCGTGACGTGCCGTTTCCAACTTAGCGGTGCGGGAAGCAAAACGCATTTCGAAACCGCGCAGAGCATTTTGCAGTTCTTCGACCTTTTCGCTTAACTGACGAAAATCCTCTTCACAAGCTTGTTGTTCGCGCACGGTTTGTTCGCGTTGTGCGGTGCGCGCCGCCAAGATTTCGGTGACTTGGGACAGACGCAACGTGATTTCCGAAAGCGACGATTCGCCGGTGACCGATTGTACTCTCAAATCGGAAAGTTGTGCCAGACACTGTGCAATTTGGTCATTTAGTTCATCAATTTTTCCGGTAACTTCTTCTGTGGAACGTTGTAAAGCTGCCCACTCTTCTGCTAACTGTAACTGCTTATGCTCGGATTCGGCAATTCTTGCCTGCTTTTGTTCGATTTCCACATTACGGTGAGCAATGGTTTCTTCCAAACGGAGAGTGCCTTGCTCCGCTTCCTGCAATTCACCACGCAGGCGAGCGATGTTTTCTTCGTTATGGCCCTTATCGTTGCGCAACAAATCGGCGTTACCATCGCAACGCACGGCTTCCTCTTCCCGACTGCTCGCTTCGGCTCGTAACCGTTCGATTTCGGCAGATAAAGTTCTGCTTTCCTCGGAAGATTGCTCCAATTGCTGTTCAATAGCATCAATCGCCGCCCCTGCCGCGTCGTATTGCGTGCGTGCCAATTCCAATTTGGAATCCAATTCGCGCAACACTTCGCGAGAATGCTCCATAGTACGAAGCCACACACCGATTTCGAGACCTTTTTTCTCGGTGGCATAGGTCAAATATTTTTTGGCTTTTTCCGATTGCAGTTTGAGCGGTCCGACACGTTCTTCCAACTCTTGCAAAATATCACGCAAGCGCAACAAATTATCTTCGGCAGCACGCAAACGGCGTTCCGCTTCGTTTTTGCGATAGCGATATTTGGCAATACCCGCCGCTTCTTCAAAAATCTCACGACGTTCTTCGGATTTGGACGAAACAATGGCTTCGATACGGCCTTGCCCGATCATGGAATAGCCGTCACGTCCCAAACCGGTATCCATAAACAGTAACTGGATATCCTTTAAGCGAACAGTGGCGTTGTTGATTAAATATTCGCTTTCGCCGGAACGATAGTACCGACGCGTTACCTTCACATCGTCGGAGTCGAACATCAACCAGCGTTCGGCGTTATCTATCACCAACGATACTTCGGCATATCCCACCGATTTACGTTTGGACGTACCGTTGAAAATCACATCTTCCATTTTGGAACCACGCAACGTTTTGCTGGATTGTTCGCCCAGTACCCAACGCACCGCGTCGCTGATATTGGATTTGCCGCTTCCGTTCGGTCCCACAACGGCCGTAATACCATCGCCGAAGGATAAGACCGTTTTGTCCGGAAACGATTTAAACCCTTGTATTTCAAGTGATTTTAGAACCATGTTCTCACTTCCCTAAAATAATCTCGCGTGGCAAGACTTGCTCGTCTGCCGTTATTGTCACCGTGTATCCTGCTTTTTCAAAATACCGGATGTTTTCCTTTTTATGCCCTACCATCTTGGACACACCGGTAGGGTGTACCCGCAAAACCGCTTGCGGTTGCCCATGCTGTGTTAACAACTGCCATGCCTTTTCGCGGTATAACCGCCCCTCACACAGTTCCCGAAATGCCGGATGGAACGGACCGGCAAGGCAATGTTCTGCCATGTCTTGTTCGGCATGTAAACCCATGCGAATGACAGGGATATGCTGTTCCTCTTCGAAAAAACGTAGCAACCGCGCACACAAATTCACCGCCTGTTCGAGTGTTTGCGGAGTGTATTTTCCCTGCCGATACTCCTCGGCAAGCGGTGTTCCGTCAATGACCAAGGTTGGATAAATACGCACTTCGTCGGGCTGTAATGCCGCCAAAGCACGGGCGGTTTGTTCATCAATGGCATCACTTGATTCCGGCAAACCGGTCATCATTTGCAAGCCGAGTGATACCCCTGCTTTTTTTATCAGCATTGCCGCCGCTTCTACATGTGCGGCAGTATGACCGCGATGACAGCGAGCAAGCACTGCATCGTTCATACTTTGTGCGCCCAATTCCACCGTGGTAGCACCATAGTTTTTAAGCAACGCTAACACTTCTTCGTCCACCGCATCGGGACGGGTGGACACGCGAATACCGGCAAACGCACCGCTTTTAACAAACGGTGCCGCCGCTTCTAACAAACATATCATGTCGTCGCGCGGAATGGCAGTAAAACTACCACCGAAAAATGCAATTTGTGCTTTGGCGGTTTTCGGCAAAGTTTTTAGAGCGATTTCACAAGTTCTTTGCACTTCTTCGGCAGACGGCATACCGACCGAACCGGCAATATGCCGCTGGTTGCAAAAACTACATTGATGCGGACAACCGGCGTGCGGCACAAACAACGCGACATTGCCGTGCGGTTTTTTATCAGTCATCATAGCCCATCAACTTCAGTGCCTCACGGGCGGCTTGCTGTTCGGCTTCTTTTTTGCTTTTACCGCGGCCGGCACCGATAACATTGGAATTTAAATGCACCTCGACATGGAATTGCTTATCGTGGTCGGGACCGCTTTCCCCTTTGAGTTCGTATTCCAACTGTTCTTCCGGATTTTGCTGTATAATTTCTTGCAGTTTGGTTTTATAATCCCGAAACTGCGGCTTGCGTTGGTTAGAAAGTTCTTCTTGGATAAACGGTAAGATAAACGCTTCTGCTTGTGCTAATCCACCATCCAAATACAAAGCGGCAATCACCGCCTCAAATGCATCTGCCAGCAGCGAAGCACGTTGTGCACCGCCGCCTCGTTGTTCTCCTTTGCCAAGCAACAAATATTCCCCGAGGTGGATTTTTTTAGCATAAGCACTGAGCGCCTTTTCACATACGAGCGAGGCACGAAGGCGTGTTAACTCACCCTCTTTGCCGGTTTCGTGCTCAAATAAATAACCGGCCGTAATGAACCCCAATACCGAATCACCCAAAAACTCCAAACGCTCATTGCTGTTTAGATGACGGTTACCCTCGTTGGCATACGACGAGTGCGTTAATGCCGTTTCCAACAAAGCAGGGTTTTTAAAGGTATATCCCAATACGCGCATCATGTCTTTGGTTGTTGTTTGCATGGTTTCTCACCTCACCAGCCTAATCTTCAAACGAGGCCACAATATCCTCTATATATTCCCAGGACTGTACCGTTTCGGTCGGCAGTTCGATGCCGTATAATTCGCCGAGCAGTACCGCAATTTCTTCGCGGTCGTTTGCGTGAAGATTTAAATCGTCCAATGCGGTTGCCAGTTCGACATCTTCGCCGTCGCAACCGAACTTATCAATCAGCAGTTGCTTCAGTTGCCGTAGCACCATCTGTCACTTGGTCTCCCTTCTCTTTTTCGGAAGCTATCGCCTCGGTGATTTTATCGATAACGCCGGTGCGAGCAAACTCTGCTGCCACGCGCACAGCATTTTGTATCGCTAAGGCTTTGGAGTTGCCGTGTGCTTTAATTACCGGACGCGCCACACCGAGTAACGGAGCGCCGCCTGTTTCGGCGGTAGATAATTTCTTTTTCAGCGCTGCTAAATGCGGTTTGACCAGCAAAGCGCCGATTTTTGTAAACAAGTTGGTATAGAATATGTTTTTCATATATCCGAGCAACATATCCACGGTGCCTTCCAAGGTTTTGAGCAATACGTTGCCGGAAAAACCATCGGTAACGATAACATCGGCGGCACCTGCCGGCACATCACGCGCTTCCACATTGCCGACAAACGACAACGAACTGTTTTTCAGCAGTTCATAAGTACCATGCTGTAAATCGCCGCCTTTATGTTCTTCTGTACCGACGTTGAGTAAGCCTACCGTTGCCGGTTCACCATTTTTCATCACTTCGGACATATACAAGCTACCCATACTGGCAAACTGCATGAGCATTTCGGGACGGCAATCGACGTTGGCACCGGAATCGAGTAACATATACGGTCCTTTGTCCGACGGCAACACTGCCGCCAATGCCGCACGAGATACCCCTTTGATGCGTTTGACAAAGAAGGTCGCACCCATCAGCAGTGCGCCGGTGCTTCCCGCCGACACGAAGGCATCCCCACCGCCATCGTGCAACAACCGCAGACCAACTGCCATGGAACAGTCTTTGTGTTCTTTTAAAATGGTTTTCGGTTGTTCGTTCATGCCGATGACATCGGTGGCATTGACGATTTCGACATCGGCAAGAGACAGAGATTCCTCTGCCGCTATGCGACGAATTTCTTCTTCGTTACCGGTTAGCACAATTGAAACACCATAGGCATCGCGTGCTTGTAATGCGCCTTTTATCGTTTCCAGCGGGGCATAGTCCCCACCGTAAGCATCTACTATAATCTTCATGCCGTTTCCTCCTCTAACAATACGGTTTGCAGCGCTTCTAACGCTCTCGCTGACAATGCCGCGTATCGCTCTTTTTTGTCACGAATATGGGTGTCAAGCGGTGGTAACACACCGAAATTAGCTCCCATCGGTTGGAAATTTTTAACCGTTGTGTCGCAGACATGTACTGTCAGCGCACCTGCCATGGTTTGGGGTGGCAAGACAAGCGGCGGTTGTCCGCGCAAGGCGCGCACCGCATTTTTGCCCGCCAAGATACCGGAGCAAGCCGATTCCATATACCCTTCCACGCCGGTGATTTGCCCTGCAAAAAACAGGTGCGGCAATTCTTTTACCCTAAAAGACGGTGTCAGTATTTGCGGTGAATTCAAAAACGTGTTACGGTGCATGACACCGTAGCGCATAAACTCGGCATTTCGTAAGGCCGGTATCATCGAAAACACACGCTTTTGTTCTTGGAATTTTAAATTTGTTTGACACCCGACTAAATTATACAAGCTGCCCGCCGCATTTTCGGCACGCAACTGCAACACCGCCCACGGACGATGACCGGTGCGTGGGTCACGTAAGCCTACCGGTTTCATCGGCCCGAAACGAATCGCATCGGTACCGCGGCGTGCCAATACTTCAATCGGCATACATCCTTCGTACACCGGTGGGATATCGAAGCCGTGTAACAAGGCAAGTTCTGCGGTAATCAGTTCGGCATGAAAAGCCTCATATTCTTCTTTGTTCATGGGACAGTTGATGTAATCGCCGTCGCCGCTTTCTTCTCGCCCGTAGCGTGAAGCACGAAACGAGCAAGCGGGGTCAATACTGTCTGCCGTCACAATCGGTGCCGCGGCATCGTAAAAACTAAGTCCATCGCCGAAATGGCGAACAATATCTTCTGCCAACGCATCGGCTGTCAAAGGGCCCGTTGCCACAACGGTGATACCGCTCCCCGGCAACGTGGTGACTTCTTTTTCTTCCACCGTGATTAACGGATGGTTATCAATTTTTTCGGTCACTTGTTTGGCAAACAAATCACGGTCTACTGCCAACGCACCGCCTGCTGGCACGGCACATCCGCGTGCCGTGGCAACACACAGCGAACCCATGCGCGCCATCTCTTCTTTTAATAATCCGGCCGCACTTTCAAGCCGTGAAGCCTTGAGCGAATTGGAACACACCAATTCCGCCAACAACGGACTATGATGTGCCGGTGTATACCGACTCGGCTTCATTTCTTGCAGCAGGACGGGAACACCGGCTTGTGCCGCCGCCCACGCCGCCTCACAGCCGGCGAGTCCGCCGCCAATTACAGTTATTTGTTCACTCATCGTTTTTCCTTTTACTGGCTTTTTCATAGCCGCAACCATTGGTCAAGCAAACCACACCGCCGCCACGGCCCTTGCGTTTAAACAAGGTTTTTCCGCATTGCGGACAAACTTGTGCCGTCGGCTCGTTCCAGGTGACAAAATTACACTTCGGATAGTTTTCACATCCGAAAAATTTGCGATTTTTCTTGGATTTTTTTGCCAAAATCACACCGCCGCACTCGGGACAAACACCGGCGGTTTTATCGACCAACGGTTTCGCGTTTTTGCAATCCGGATAACCGGGGCATGCTAAGAATTTACCGAAACGACCGGTTTTAATCACCATACGACGACCGCATTTTTCACAAACTTCGTCACTTTCCTCTTCCGGCACCTTTAAGCGTTCGCCGGAAAGTGTTTCTTCGGCTTTTTTGAGCGTTTTTGAAAAATCATCGTAAAAACGGCTGAGTGTTTGCACCCAATCGCTACTACCGGATTCCACATCGTCCAACTGCCGTTCCATATTCGCGGTAAATTCCGTGTCCACAATTTCAGGGAATTGCTCTTTCATCCACTTGGTTGTTACTTCACCCAAGGCAGTTGGTTTTAAGGCTTTGCCTTCACGCTCAATATATTCTCGCGTTAAGATGGTGCTAATCGTGGTAGCATAGGTCGAAGGACGACCAATACCGTTCTCTTCCAGCGTTTTAATCAAGGTGGCTTCGTTATACCGTGCAGGCGGCTGTGTAAAGTGCTGACTGCTCTGTAAATCACGCAAAACGAGGGTATCGCCTTCGTTCAGCGGCGGCAACGCTCCATCTTCTTCGCTTTCCTCGTCTTTGCCCTCCACATACAGCACGGTATATCCCTCAAACCGCACCGTATAACCGGACGATTTGAACAGATAATCACCGGCGGCAATATCCGCTTGACAGGTATCTTGCACGCAGTTTGCCATCAAACTGGCAATAAAACGTTCCCAAATCAATTTATACAACCGATATTGATCACCGGTTAAAAACGGTTTTACCATATCGGGCGACAATGACGGTACCGAAGGACGAATGGCCTCGTGAGCATCTTGTGCGCCTTTGCGTGTTTTATAATACCGCGGTTTTTCCGGCAAGTATTTATCGCCGTAGCGTTCACGGATGTAGGTATTGCCTTCGCGGCGTGCATCTTCCGAAATACGCAACGAATCGGTACGCATGTAGGTGATCAAACCCATCGCACCGCGTTCGCCCAGTTCCACACCTTCGTATAATTCTTGTGCCGCTTTCATGGTGCGTTTGGAAGCAAAGCCCAATTTACGGCTTGCCTCTTGTTGCATGGTAGAGGTAATAAACGGCGGCGCCGGCGAAATTTTTCGTTCACCGCGTTTGACCGCCGCCACGGTAAAGGTTTGCGGGCGAATTGCCGCTAACGCGGTGTCGGCTTGCTCTTGATTGCACAGCTTGATTTTATTTTTTCCTTGCTTATACAGTTGTGCTTTGAAGGCTTTGCCGCGTGCCGAAACCGACAACTTAGCTTCGATATTCCAATACTCTTCC
>JAGBSU010000120.1 GCA_017631705.1 Clostridia bacterium
TTCAAAGTTACAACTTAATCCCGCATCAATCGGTGTTGGCGAACGTGGAATTGTCGCTAACACTGACCGGTGTTAGCCGTGCCGAGCGTCGAAGCCGTGCTATCGAAGTGCTGAAAAAGGTTGGTTTGGGTGACCAGTTACATAAAAAACCGAATCAAATGTCCGGTGGTCAGATGCAACGCGTGGCGATTGCTCGTGCACTCATTAACAACCCGGATATTTTGCTTGCCGACGAACCAACCGGTGCATTGGACAGCGAAACCAGCGTGCAAATCATGGAACTGCTCAAAGAAATTGCGCACGACAAACTGGTGATTATGGTAACGCACAATCCCGAACTGGCAGAAACATATTCTACGCGAATTATCCGTTTATTAGACGGCAAAATCGTAGACGATTCGCATCCCTTTGTGCCCGAAGCGGCACCCGCTGTAAAGCCCGAAAAGCGTAAAAAGCGCAAACCGTCTATGTCGTTTTTTACCGCTTTATCGTTATCGCTGAACAATTTGATGACCAAAAAAGCGCGTACGTTTATGACGTCGTTTGCCGGTAGTATCGGCATTATCGGTATTGCACTGATTTTGGCGCTTTCTACCGGTGTACGTCAATACATCAGCAAGGTGGAAGAAGATACGCTTTCCAGTTATCCGCTGAGCATTGAGGAAACGTCGGTGGACATTAACGATATGATTACCTCGATTATGGGGAAAGCGGAAAACACCGACCACGTTGACAGCGATAAGATTTATACCAACAATATCATGACCGGTATGATTGAGACGACGCTGGCGGGTATGACCACCAACAACCTTAAAGATTTTAAGGCATATTTAGAAGAACGCGACAATCCCATTGCCGCGTTGTGTAACGCCATTCAGTATCGGTATGCCACTACCATGAACATTTACCGTGCCGATACAACGGACGGTATTTACCAAGTAAATCCCTCGCAAGTGTTTGACAAGATGGGAATGCCCACAACACAAACAAACGAGTCCTCTCCCCTTGCCGCTCCGCCGACGATGGGAATGATGGAAAGCGGTGTGTGGCAAGAGTTATTGGACAACGAGGAACTGTTAAACTCACAGTACGAAATAATTGCCGGCAGAGCACCGAGCCGCTATGACGAAGTAGTGTTGATGGTAAACGATAAAAATGAAATCAGCGATTACACCGCTTATGCGCTTGGTATGAAAGATGCCGCTGATTTGAAAGAGTTGTTTATTGCCGCTTCCAAAGGTGAAGAAATCCCCACACAGCCGGTATCTTCTTACGGTTACGACGAATTGCTCGGTTTGCGGTACAAGTTATTACTCAACACCGATTATTTCACAAAAAATAAAAACGGTACGTGGACAGACCGTTCGAAAGACGACGTATATTTGCTTTCGAAACTAAGCGATGCGATTGAACTGAAAGTGGTGGGTATTTTACGGCCTGCCGAGGGTGCCAAGGTGATGGACACCGCCGGAATGATTGGGTATCGTGCTGAGTTGATGGAAGAACTGATTGACCGTGTCAACGACAGCGAGATTGTGAAAGCACAGCAAGCCGACAAAGAAACCGACGTTTTCACCAAACTTCCCTTTGCCGACGAGAACGATGCACCTACCTATACCATGAAAGACGTTATGGCGTATATTGCTACCTTACCACCTGGGGAGCAAGCACAATACAATGCTTCGATGCAACAAATGCAAGCACAAGGCATGCCGGAAGCGGAAATTGTTAAATTATTTGCTAAGCAAATGAACCCGACTTCTACCGCTACCTACGACGGAAACTTAATGCGGTTAGGCGTTGTTTCGCTGGATTCGCCCAGCGGTATTGATTTGTATCCCAA
>JAGBSU010000121.1 GCA_017631705.1 Clostridia bacterium
CCGGGACGTTTTCCCGGTCAATGCCGATGGCACGGATGGTTACGGAGCGCAGAGGCAGACGCCAGGTGTGCTTCCGGGCAAACAGCATGGCGGCTTCTCCCGCAAGTTCTCTGGCCAGCTGGGTTCTGCGGGGCAGCTGACACTGGTATTCCCGGACGGTCATGTCGTTTTCCCGTACCTGCACAGAGATCCCCCCTGCGCTGAGTCTGTGGGAGTGGAGCTTTGTACCCACTTCTTCCGCCAGTTCCTCCAGGACATACCGTACTTCCGTTTGGTTTACAAGATCTCTGACGGTGGTGGTGCCGTGTCCGATGGACTTGATGGGATCTGCTTCCCCCTGCCACAGCACCCGGGAGGTGTCCAGACCATTGGCGTATACCCACAGCACTTTCCCCAGTTTGCCCAGCCAGGATTCCAGATATTCCACCTTCATGTTGGCAATATCCCCGATGGTGCGGCAGCCGCGGTAATAGATTTTTTTATAGGTCTTCATTCCAACGCCCAGCATTTCAAAAGCCGGCAACATTTCTTCGGTTGTCATACGTGTGGCAATCAACGATTGATGAGCATCACGAAGAATGGTTTCGGTAATTCCAACCTTTGCCAAACCAATCAATCCTTTCTTATTACTGCAAAGAAACTAACACCTTACCGGAATCGATGCTGTCACCTTTGGCAACGTGCACACCGGCAACCACACCGTCGCGAGGAGCCATAATTTCATTTTCCATTTTCATAGCTTCCAACACAACTAAGGTATCACCGGATTTTACGGCTTGACCGGCAGAAACCAACACGTTAACAATCGTGCCAGGCATCGGAGCGGTAACCGTTTCGGTACCGGCGGCAGGAGCAGCCGCAACCGGAGCCTCCTCTTTAACCGGTGCAGGAGCGACGACAGGAGCCGGAGCAGGAACAGGAGTAGCCACAGGGGCAACCGGAGCAGGAGCCGGTACAGCGGTGCCTGCTGCCACTTCTTCTACTTGAACCGCATAGGTTTTTCCATTAACAGTGATATTAAATTGTTTCATGATTATCAAACCTTTCTGTATATCAATGTTTTTTACACGTATTTTACAGCCGAATATTGGTGTGCTTTTTCGGCAACTTTGTGACGCGTTTTCCGGCGAGCATTTCCATAAAGGAAGATACTGCCCCGCGGCTTTCAGCAGGAGCAATAATGTCGCTTACCGCACCTTGTTGTGCTGCCAAAGTGGCATTACAGCAAGTCAAGCGATATTCTTCAGCCAAAGCAGAACGATCCTTCTTCGGATCTTTCATCTCAGCCAGACGATCTTCCCACAAAATATGAATAGCCGTTTCGGGCGCCAAGGCCGAAACCGAAGCTTCTTCCCAAGCGAGCACCACGTCGGCACCGGCGGTTTTACCAGCTACTGCAATGTACACCGGACCATATGCTTTACCCGTGATTAAAGTGATTTTAGCAGTGGTTGCTTCCGCATAGGCTTGACACAACTTGGAAGCACATTTTAGTCCGGAAAAACCGGCAGCATCTACAATGGTAATCACCGGCAAGGAAAAGCTATCGCACAAACGCACAAAACGTGCGGCACGAGAAGCGGCACAGCAAGAAAGCTTGTCTTCTGTTTTTAAGGTGACAATACCGCAAGCGGCACCTTGAATACGAGCAAACGCAGCAACATCATCACGATGCAGCGGAAAAATCGAATCGGCATCCGCCAACAATTGAGCCGGGTTTTCGGTTGTGGTAGTAGCATCTACCGTTTCATAAATCGGAGGTGCTGCCAAATTGTTTGCCGGCAAAAACCTAAGTACATCGCGTGCTTTTTGTAACGCTTCTTCGGTTGTTTTAGCATAAACATCTACGTTAGCGGTAGCATCGCCTTGGTTTAGGTAGTAATCGACATCTTCCACAGCGACCACCACGTCAGCAGCCGAGGCAATCAAGGTCGCCGATCCAACACACGAGCCGGTAATCACCGCGATTTGCGGCACCACACCGGATATATTGTTCGCAGCAGTCAAAATTTCCGCCACCGCGTCCATGGCATCTAACCCATCGGTAAGGCGTACGCCGTCGCTGTCAAACACACCTACTAATGGTGCTCCGTTTTCTGCCGCTAATCGATAAATCGATTGAATCTTCGCGGCATGTGCCTTGCTAACAGCACCGCTGTGAACAGACTTGTCCTGTGCAAACGCATATACCGGCATGTCGTTGACATAACCGTAACCGCTGATAACGGATTCTCCATCTTGCATCAAGCGGTCAATTTCAGTGAATGTTTCGGCATCAAAAAGCAATTCTAATTGTTGCCGTGCACTAATCACTTCTTTACTCATGCATTCAAACCTCCATATCTCATATCACCACAAAGCCAAGCTACACCATGATAATAATTATCGATAGTATACCGCATTTTCCTCAAAAAAACAAGCAATTTTCTAAAGAAAAGCACAAAAAATGGTAATTCTTAGTCATCTTCAGATTAATGGTTACACGGCCGATTAAAAAAGTCAGGAATAAAGATGTTCATTTCATTGTTTTTAAAAGAAAAACCAAGAGATTCTAACAAGAAAAACAAGGCTGTATTTTGACAAACAGCGGTCACAGTTTGACGGTTTACCCCGTCATTTAATGCAGCACGCACCAAACCTTCTTCCAAAAAAGTATCGCAAGAATACAACTTAATAATTTCCAAAACATCTTTTTCCACACGATACAGCACATACCCTAATTCGTTTGTACCGTCTGTCATTATCATTGCCGAAATCGGTAAAGATACCGCTTCTTTTTGTGCAAGTGCCGTTGTTTTTTCCTTATCGGCGGGAAGAATGGTAATCATTACGGGAAACTTTCCTTCCGTTCTTGATATAATCGGCTGCAATTTTTTCGGTAACTTGTGCCGCCATCACCAGGGAGCGTACTTCTTTCGGGTCCAAATACCGCCATTTGCCTGACGGAAGCATGCCAAGTTTAACACTACCGATGGCAAAGCGTTTTAAGCGAATAACCTCCAACCCTAATGATTCACACATTTTGCGGATTTGACGGTTTTTCCCCTCATACAAAGTGATTTCCAAAACCGTTCGTGGGGCGGTGGCGGCAGTTTCTTGCTCCTCCACCGCTACTGACACATCCGTCGGTAAGGTCTTCTTGCCGTCTATGAACACACCCTCACGCAATTGCATAAGCTGTTCGGCGGTCACAGTAGAACGCAAGGTTACACGATAATGCTTCGGTACATGAGCAGAGGGGTGCATCATGGCGTTGGAGAAAGCACCGTCGTTGGTTAAAATAAGCATACCTTCAGAATCTTTATCCAATCGACCCACCGGATAAACACGCACACCGACATCGCGAACCAAATCCGCAACACATTTTCGACCGTTTTCATCGCTTAATGTGGTAATGTAGCCGCGAGGTTTATGAAGCATTAGATAAACAGACTCTTGCTTGGCTTCCAACCGTTTTCCGCGTACCGTTACCACATCGTGCCGCTCATCGGCTTTATCGCCCAATTTGGCGGGATGGCCGTTTACCCGTACCAAACCTTGCTCAATCATTTCTTCTGCTTTACGCCGCGAGGCAACACCTCTGTCAGCCAACAATTTTTGTAAACGAACTACTGCCATGTTTTTACTCCTATTATTGATTTTAACAACAACATCAACTGTTGCACCCATTTTTGATAAAATGATTTTTCTATTCGCACCGCTATGGATTCTTCTGCAAGTATCGGCACGGTCTGAAGAACACGACTACCTAACTGGTAGGTAACGGACCCTACCGTATCCCCTGCTGCTACCGGTGCCCAAATATGAACAGGTAGCGTCACCAATGTCGAAATTTCATTCTGCTCATTTTTCATAAGAATTATCGGTTTCGGTGCAGTTACAGTTAAGGAAACTTTGGTTTTCTCCCCACCGGCCACCGAAAGCGACGGTAACAACGGCACAGACGGTTTTATAGAAACCATCTGTGAAAAGCCGTATTCATATAAAGCGATATGGTCGTTCCAATCGTCCGACGCATGTAAAGTGACCGCAACCAATGTCACGCCGTTTCGCCTTGCGGCGGATACCAAACAACGGCCAGCTTTTTTCGTAAAGCCTGTTTTTAAACCAATGGCATCGGGATATAGCGATAATAAGCGGTTATGATTTTTAAGCGTAACGGTGCGTTTGGGATTGCCAAACTGTACCGTTTGTTGTTTAGCGGCACAAATCTCCGCCAAAATCGGCACTTGTAACACAGCGGCACCGAGATAGGCCATATCCCGTGCTGTGGATAAATGCCCTGTGGCGTCTAATCCGGATGGTGTTACAAACTGCGTTTGTGTCATACCGAGCAAAGCGGCTTTTTGGTTCATTTTTTGAGCAAAAGCAGGCAAAGAACCACCGCATTGTAAAGCCAATACGTTGGCGGCATCGTTTCCGGAAGAGAGTAGCATACCAACCAGTAAATCTTTTACGGAAATGGTATCACCGCCTCGCAAGCCTAATGCCGTTCCTTCTACTAATACCGCTTCTGTTGGTACAGTTATATCTTTTTGCATAGGGAGTATTTCTGCTGCTACCAATGCTGTCATCAGTTTCGTAGTACTCGCCATTGCTCGCCGTTTATCCGCTTGTTTTTCGTATAAAAACCGACCGGATTGCGGTTCATACAGGACGGCTGATTGTGCCGAAACAGCAGGAATTTCCGTTGCAAATACCGTTGGAGTCGCGGCAAATACAAGTGCCGTTACCAATAAAAAGCAAATAATTTTTTTGGAGTGCATACTTTCACCTACTTCTTACAAACCGTATGTAAGAACAGTGAAAAAGATACATATTTTATTTTTTATCTTTGTTAAAGAGGCCGCCGATTTTATCCACAACGTCCGGCACCATATTCACCACTTGGTTGATGCTATCTGGCATGGAAACCATAGGAACAACACGCACGTTTCCTTCACGAATCACTAAAAAGGCAATCGGGGTAATGTTGATTCCTGCGCCACCACCGCCGCCAAACAGTTCCTGTGTGCCTTTTGTCGGCAGATCGGAACCGCCCGAAGCAAAACCGTAACTCACGCGGGAAACAGGAATCAGGGTCATGCCATCGGCTAACACCATCGGTTCACCGATAACAGTGTTGACGTCTACCATTTCTTTGATTTTGTCGATTGATAATCCCATCAATTCTTTCACTTTATTTTCCATGCTCGACTTCCTCCCTATTTTCTTTTTTGATAATCGATTTTACTGCAAAGTATTGACGCACTGCGAAAAGCATTTTCAGCGGCATCGCATGTGCCAGCAACTCTAATTCTGCTTTTCCTTTTTCTCCCAAAAAGTCTGGTATGACCGTCACTTCTCGTTTGCGTATGTTTACAACATTTTGCAAAGCAGTAACTGCCGGATATAACACAGCACACACCCTACCGGTATTCTGCGCTGTTTGTGAGGCATCTGCCGATGCTACCGTTAACTTTATGATTAGCTTGTCCACGGTGATAGCGGAAAAAATCCGTCGTGCAGTGTTTACAACCAACGACGTTATTTGCTTTACATATTGTATCGTTGCATTGACCCCGTCACTTTTTAAGGATGAGGCAACAGACTTTCCTGTCGATGGTTCATCTCGTTTTGATGATTCTGTTTTTTTCTCGTCGGCTGACGAAAATCGAAACTCCGGAATTCCCCATATGCGTATACAAATAGTTAATTCTTCTTTAAAACGCAGTTGCAAGTATACCGGAATCACCAGTGTAATCAGCAGTAATGACAGTAAGCCGAGGAAGATATATCCCACAGCTTTCCACATACTTGTCACTCCTCTTCTTTTTTACCAAACTCCGCTCTTTCTATTACTTCTTCTAAGGTTGTTTCAATCATGCGTGCTTCCTCTTCTTTTTGCGGAAGCGGCGGTAATTCACTCAATTTTGAAATACCAAAGCACCGTAAAAATACCGGTGTTGTACCGTAAAGTAAGGGACGACCGGGCAACTCCAAACGACCTTGTTCTTCAATCAAATTCTTTTGTTGCAAGCCTTGAATAACCGCACTGCAATCCACACCACGCACTTGTTCCACAAAGGCTTTTGTTACCGGTTGGTTGTAGGCAATAATTGCCAGCACTTCCATAGCGGCCTGGGAAAGCGGCGTGTTGCGGCGAATATCCAACGCACGGCGAATATACGCCGCATATTCTTGACGCGTACACAGCTGGTATTGATTATCCAACCGAATCATCATAATGCCGCCGGCACGCGTATTAATTTCGCTCATCAAATCTTCAGCAAAGCGATGAACGGTTTCCTCATCGACTTCTAATATTTCCGCTAACCGTTCTGCCTCCACCGGGTCACCGTTGGCAAACAAAACAGCTTCTATAGCATTTTTATATTCTTTAACTTCCATGATTCGGTTCCCCTTTATGACTTAACAAAGAGACTTGTTGACGCTCTCCCTCGCCGTCAACTGTGATGCGCTTGTCTTTAATTAGTTCCAATACTGCTAAAAAGGTGGCTACTAACTCCGATTTATTCTGTGCGGTGTTGTACAGCGAGCGATAAGAAACCGCTTTCCCAACACGCA
>JAGBSU010000122.1 GCA_017631705.1 Clostridia bacterium
ATTGTTTTTGACAGCGACATGAACCTCGTATCCGTTCTTATGTAACATGTCTGCCAACGGTCTATGGAATTGACAAATATGGCTTTGTACCGTTGCCGTTATCAACACTTTCTTCATTGAAACTTCTCCATGTTGTTTTTTATTACCGACCATAATCTTGCGCCGTTTCCTTCCCCAACAAAGGAATTGTGCGGTGTGAGTATCACATTTTCCATATCCCATAAGGGGCTGTCCGAAGAAAGCGGTTCTTCTTCAAACACATCCAACATTGCACCGGATAATTGTTTGTTTTGTAAGGCCTCTATCAAATCGATGGTTTTCACAATTTTTCCACGTGCAATGTTCACAAGAATCGCATTTTGTTTCATTGTTTTCAACATGTTTTTATTGATAAGGTACTGCGTTTGTTCCGTTAGCGGTAATGTTAAAATGACAACGTCGGCCCTACCAAAAGCCTTATCCATATCCTCTAACGGATACATACCGGCATAGTGTTCATCTTCTCGCGGATACAAATCCACACCAATGATTTCACATCCGAAGGCAGAAAACCGTTTGGCTACCTCCGTACCCACAGAGCCACAACCAACAACACACACCGTTTTCCCAAACAATTCACCGAGCGTGCGTTGCTTTTTCCATTCGTGGTTTTGTTGACTATGCATTAGTGCCATGCTACGTTTCAATAGTTGAAGAACACCGCACACCGCAAATTCCGCCATTGGAACACTGTACACACCACGTGCATTATGGATAGTGATGTTATGTTGTTTCACATAATCCATCGGAACACGGTCAAAGCCGGCACTTGTCAGTTGAATGTATGTTAGGTTTGTAAACTTCTCGATATCGTGGTGCAAGAACAGTCCGTTACAGATAATCCCCTCTGCATCAATCGCCCCACATGGTAATTCGTCGGCTTCGTTTTGCATAAACACAATCTTATTGCCCATGCTTTGCAAACTATTCAATTGTTCTTCCGTGCAGTTCCAAGCACCGGTAACAAGTACTTTCATCGTTATCCCTGAACTATTCTTTTGATGGCTGCGCATACGTTTTTTCTGTTTTCATCAAAATCCGTGGTTTCAACAATGGTTTTCTCAAACGCACGAATTTCGCGAATACCGGTTTTAAAAATCGTTTCTATTTCGCCAAGATCGGTAATCTTAGTGGTGTTGCAAAAACTGCGAGACAATATCACGCAACCCGAACCCAAACGATAATGTTCGGTAAGAACCATTCTACCCGGTAACATACCGCCGTCTAACGAGGCTAACCCACCAAAACCATACGGGATATTCTTTTGTTTGATTTTCTTTATCAGTCTTTCCACCGTGCCGTCGGCTAACAGTTGGAACATAAATTTCATACCGTAACCCAAACTCAAATCGTTCAAACCAATAAACAGTTCATCGATACCATCAATTTGTAAAATTTCATCAATGCACGCCGCCGCTTCGGGGGTTTCGATAAGCGGCATGGTTTTGGCTCTGCCACCGACTAATTCCACAAAAGTTTTCACTTCTTTTGCTGTTTTAAAATACGGCAACATAAGAATCTTCGCACCGGCAGCGATAACCGCATCGATTTCCTCTTTGGAAGACGGGTAATCGGCAGTCGCCTCGTGAATCGGATTGACACGAACAAGCAACTCGGAAGTAGTCAGCACTTTCGACAAACCTTCCACGTCTTCCACCGTGTGATGCGATTGCACCGTGTCCATACCGCCTTGACGTAATACTTTGCCGATATATTCCATATCGACAAAAATTCTATCTACTCCGGCATCTTCGGCAATTCGTGCTACTTGCGGGTCATTGGTTATGTACATCAATTTAATAGCCATTATACCGTTTCCTCTTCCTTTTCATTTGCTGCCGGCGGTGTTGTCGCCGTGGCATTAATATTTTCGTTGTCCGCGTTGGTAACTACTTTGAAGATAGTCAAAAAGAAAATTTTGATATCCAGCCACAGTGTTACATTTTCTACATACCATACATTCAGTTCAATACGCCGGTTCCATTCCACGTCCTTGCGACCGTTAACCTGTGCCCAGCCGGTAATACCCGGGCGAACGGTAAACATTTTCTTTTGTTCGGCGGTATAGGATTCTAACGGCCACGGATGATATGTAAGCGGTGGACGGGGACCGATAAGACTCATATCCCCTTTTAGCAAATTGAAAAGCTGTAACAGCTCATCTGCACTGGTGGCACGCAAAATACGACCGACGCGGGTGATGCGAGGGTCACCTTTTCCGGAATACACACCGCCCTTTTCCGCATCCACACACATGGTGCGGAATTTATAGATAGAAAATTCTTTTCCCATTAACCCAAGTCGCCTTTGCTTAAACACAACCGGACCTTTGGAATCCAGTTTTACCGCCAACGCAACCAGCAGCAACACGGGAAATAAGACCAGCAAAGCAACCGAGGAAATAACGATATCAAAGCATCTTTTTAAACCACGTTTATACACTTAAAACCCTCTTCTCAACCCACCATTTGCTTATTATACTTATAATTAGATACAGTATAACATAATTGTTTATATAAAACAAC
>JAGBSU010000123.1 GCA_017631705.1 Clostridia bacterium
ACCGTCGACCTCTAGCGTGACAGGCTAGCGTTCTAACCAGCTGAACTACCGGGCCACATCATCAACATGCCGTGACACGGTGTTGGCGACGCTGTTTATTATATCTTTTGTAAAGAGTTTTGTCAACTGTTTTTTTCAAAATCCTACTTTTTTTCATTTTCCTTCATATCTTGCACGTGACGAAATACCGCACAGCGTTGTACAGCCGCTTTTCCAAACCGCTGATTGAGTGTATCTACTGCGCTGTCTATGGTACGACGCTGTTCGTGACGGGTATCGCTTTCCTCGTCAAACAGACAAAGTTGCATCATCGGTTCAGCTTCGCTTAAATTTGCCGCGGTGACGGTGATACTGCGTAGCGGCGTGCCGATTTTCCAACAGTCATATAACAGCGAAAGCAAGCCGGTATACAACTCGCTTGTGACGGCAGTGGGTGTCGGCAGAGTGCGACTACGCGAAAGGGTTTGCAGAGAAGGATATTTTAGCGTGAGGTGTACGGTGGAACAAAATTGATGGGCGGCACGCAAACGCGCTGCTACCGGCTCGGTTAAAAACAACACGGCATTTTTTACGTCTTCTTCGTTGGACAAATCGTAACGAAAGGTCATGCCATTACTCACGGATTTGGCGGTACGTTTATCGGTGAATAAATGTACGGGGGAGGGGTCAATGCCGTTAGTGTAATCGTGTAACAGCACACCGGATTTGCCGAGCGACGCTTTAATATAGGTCTTATCGGCTACCGCTAAATCACCGATAGTGACGATGCCCATGCGTTTTAACGTTTCGGTAGTGCTTTTGCCGGCGAACAATAATTGCGATACCGGTAGCGGATAGAGTATCTGCCGAAAGGTTTCACGCGACAGAACGGTAGTGGCATCCGGTTTTTTATAGTCACTTCCCATTTTGGCAAGGGATTTGTTGAATGAAACACCGACAGAAATGGTAATACCCAGTTCTTCTTTGACACGCTTTCGCAACGTATCGGCAATGGTTTTGCCGTCGCCAAACAACCGCTTACTGCCGGTGACGTCCAACCACGATTCGTCAACACTGAACGGCTCGACACGGTCAGTATATTCGCAGTAAATCGCATTGATACGGCGGCAATAATCCTCGTACCGGTCATAGTGCGGCGGCACCAACACCAGTTCCGGGCATTTGCGTTTGGCTTGCCATACGGTTTCCGCTGTGATAATGCCGAATCGTTTTGCTTTTTCATTTTTGGCAAGAACAATACCGTGGCGGTTTTTCGGGTCACCGCATACCGCCATGGGAACTTCCCACAATTCCGGCTGATGGGCACACTCCACCGAAGCAAAAAAAGAATTACAGTCGCAATGCAAAATGGTGCGGTCCATTGCCAAGCCTCCTTCGAACAAATGTTCTTATTAGAGTATATCGCTTTTTTAGGTTACTGTCAATAAAAATGGTTGTATAAACGGCAGGAAAATTTCCCAAACTGAAAAAAGAAAGGGGAAAGAGATTATGTCAGTAGATTTTAAAATTAGCGAAACACGCAACAATCTTATGCGGGCTTTTGCCGGAGAAAGCCAAGCACGCAATCGGTATACCTTTGCCGCCGGTGAGGCGAAAAAACAAAATCTGCATGTGATTGAGGCGGTGTTCCGTTTTACCGCCGACCAAGAAAAAGAACATGCGGAAATTTATTACAATCACCTAAAAGAGTGTACGGGTAACAGTATTTCGGTAGACGGTGATTATCCGGTGGATATTCACGATTCAGTGTTACAACTGTTGCGTTGTGCCGCACACAATGAGTATGAGGAATACAAGCCGATTTATCAAACTTTTGGCGATAAGGCACAGGAGGAAGGCTTTACCGCTATTGCTCAATCCTTTTACAAAATTGCAGAAATCGAAAAAACGCACGGCGACCGTTTTCAAAAACTTGCCGATTTAATGGAACAAAACAAGTTGTTTGTGGAAGATTACGAGTGCGGCTGGATGTGCCTGAATTGCGGTCACATTCATACCGGCAAAGCGGCTCCCGCGATGTGTCCGGTTTGTCAGCATGACCAAGGGTATTTTATTCGATTGACATTAGCACCGTTTACGTCCACTTGCTAAAAACAGCAAAAGAGGGTCATTGCACGGCAATGGCTCTCTTTTTTTGTAATAAAAATGGGAAAATGTTGCAAAATGCGGGGAGTTGTGATACTATGGTACATATTCCAGTGGAAATGAGGAATGACGGTGAGCTGTTACAAATTACAATTGCCGGAGGGGTATGCTCCGCAATTGGATATTTTAGAAACCGAAAAAGCCATTAAACTGTTAAAAGATACGTTCGAGGAACGCTTGGCGCGTCATTTATCGCTGACGCGTGTTTCGGCGCCCTTGTTTGTGTTGCCGTCTTCGGGACTAAATGATAATTTAAGCGGTGTGGAACGTGCTGTTAGTTTTGATATTCGTCACGATGATGGTCACGTTGCCGAAGTGGTTCACTCGCTCGCAAAATGGAAACGGTACGCACTTAAGCGGTATCACATGGCAGAGGGTACCGGTTTGTATACCGATATGAACGCCATTCGTCGCGATGAAGTGACCGATAACTTGCACTCGTTATACGTGGACCAATGGGACTGGGAAAAAGTGATTCGCCGTGAAGACCGCACGATAGATATGCTCAAACAAGTGGTAAGCAGCATTTACGGTGTGTTTTTAGATGTGGAAGCGATGGTGGCGTCGCGGTATCCGTTTTTGAATCGTAAGTTGCCGAAAGAAATCACGTTTATTACTACGCAAGAATTGGAAGATGCGTATCCGAATTTGACGGCTTCCGAACGTGAAACTGAGGCGGCTCGCAAATACGGTGCCATTTTCCTCATGCAAATCGGTGGGGCCTTGCGTTCCGGCAAACCGCACGACGGTAGAGCACCTGATTACGACGATTGGCAATTAAACGGTGATATTATTTTCTATTATCCCTTGCTGAACCGTGCGGTGGAAGTATCGTCCATGGGCATTCGTGTGGATGAGGCATCGCTCAAGCATCAGTTGGAGGTTGCCGGTTGTACCGAGCGTGAACAGTTGCCATTCCAGCAAGCATTACTCAACGGCGAGTTGCCGTTGACGGTTGGCGGTGGTATCGGACAGTCCCGTTTGTGCATGTTTTTCTTGGAAAAAGCGCACATCGGTGAGGTGCAAGCCTCGCTTTGGTCGGAGGAAATGGTGGAGCGTTGTGCCGCCGCCGGTATTCCTCTTTTATAATCTTTTTTAAAAAAAATAAAAAAAATTAAAAAAAGCCTTGATTTTTCAGTTGCGATTCTTTATAATAGTTTAGCGCTTATGTGCGAACTCGGAGAGTTGGCTGAGTGGTCGAAGGCGCACGATTGGAAATCGTGTGTACGTTTAAAGCGTACCTAGGGTTCAAATCCCTAACTCTCCGCCATTTTGATTTCAGCGAAGTTTACCTTCGATTTGGAATACAAGCTTCTGAAAGAGGTGACAAGAATGAAAGAAAATATCCATCCTAAGTATGAGAAAACCACAATCACTTGTGCTTGCGGCGAAGTCATTGAGACAGCTTCTACCAAGGAAAATATCCGCGTGGAAATCTGCTCCAAATGCCATCCGTTCTTCACCGGCAGACAGAAGTTGGTGGATACCGGCGGTCGTGTGGATCGTTTCAACAAGCGTTTCGGTATCAAAGAAAGCAAATAATTTGTGGAACAGGGGCAGTGCAGTAATGCGCTGCCTTTTCTCGTCTTTTCGGGGTGAACGATGGAAACAGCCTATAAAACCGTACAAAAACAGGCACAAGCTGAATATATTGACCGCCGCTCACGCTTTATCGGTGCCGTATCGTCGGTGACCGATGAACAAGAAGCGTTGGCGTTTATTGCCATGCGTAAAAAAGAGTATTGGGATGCTAAACATAATGTGTATGCATATTGCTTGCGTAATGGGATTTGCCGTTTTTCCGACGATAACGAGCCGCAAGGTACCGCCGGCATGCCGGTATTAGAGGTGCTGCAAAAGCAAGGGCTGGTCGACTGTGTTGCGGTGGTGACACGGTACTTCGGCGGTATCCTGCTCGGAACCGGCGGATTGGTGCGTGCGTATTCGCAAAGTACGGCTTTGGCAATAGCCGAGGCAGGCATTGCCGAGCACCGGCTGTGTGTGTATGGGGAATTGTGCTGTGACTATGCACAGTACGGACGCTTGCAAACACTTTTTGCCGAACAAGGCTGTGTGATAGACGACACGGTGTTTGCCGACGATGTGACGGTGCGGCTGCATTTGGAAATCGAAAAGTGCGACCGCTTTTGTCACAACCTGACGGAGATTTCCTGCGGAACGGTGGATTTTTCAAAAAGAGAAGAAAAATTTGATGTTTTTTTGAAAAAATAAAGGATTTTTTCTTTTTTAGGCGTATAAATAGGTGAAAGGCGGTGATGGTATGGTACCGAGAGAACGAATTGAACAGACAGAACGACAAATATTATCCCCTCGTGCTACCTTGGCGGCAGAGAGTAAGGGGCGTGCTGTGCCGGAAACACCGTGTGATTTCCGAACGGATTTTCAACGCGACCGCGACCGTGTGCTGCATTGCAAGGCGTTTCGGCGATTGCGGCACAAAACGCAGGTGTTTTTATCACCGGAGGGTGACCATTACCGCACGCGGTTAACACATACCTTAGAAGTGTCACAGATTGCACGCACGGTGGCGCGTGCCTTACGCTTGAATGAGGATTTGACCGAGGCCGTTGCCTTGGCACACGATTTGGGTCATACACCGTTTGGACACGCCGGTGAGCGAGCACTCAATCGTTGTGTGGAAGGTGGCTTTCGCCATTATGAGCAAAGCGTTCGGGTGATCAACTGCTTGGAAAAAGAGGGCGAGGGTCTGAATGTGACATGGGAAGTGCAAAACGGTGTGCTTTGCCATACCACCGGTGAACAAGCCGCCACCTTGGAAGGACGCATTGTGCGTGTGGCTGACCATATTGCCTATATCAATCACGATATTGACGACGCTCTGCGTGCCGGCGTATTTTCGGAAAAGGATATTCCTGCCGATATTAACGAGGTGCTGGGGGATAACCGTGCTCGTCGGTTTACGGTGCTGATTTCTTCGTTGGTGGAAAACAGTGAGGAAGATATTTGCATGGATGCACAGGTGCAATCGGCTTTTGACAGATTGCATACCTTTATGTTTGAACGGTTATATTATAATCCGATTGCAAAAAACGAGGAGAAAAAAGTAGACGATTTTATTCACCGCTTATTTACCTATTTTTTGGAGCATCCCGAAAAACTGCCGAAAGAATGCTTGGCTGTTGCCGAAACAGACGGTGTTCAGCGAGCAGTATGTGATTACATTGCCGGTATGACCGATACCTTTGCGTTGGAATTATATGAGAATATCTTTATTCCCAAGAGCTGGCAAGTGAAATAAATAACGGAATGAAAAGGAGGTGACATCGTGTTACCGGATAGTTTTCTACAAGAATTGATTGCTAAAAATGACATTGAAAGTGTCGCATCGTCGTATGTTTCGTTCAAACGGCGCGGCAGAAATTTGGTGGGATTGTGTCCGTTCCACGGTGAAAAAACCCCTTCCTTTAATTTATATCCCGAAACGTCATCGTTTTACTGCTTTGGATGCGGTGCCGGCGGTGATGTGATTACTTTTATTCGCAAGATTGAAAATTTGAGTTATATAGATGCGGTCAAGTTTTTGGCAGACCGTGCTGGAATGTCGATGCCGGAGCAGTCGTATAACGATGTTTCTGCCAAACAACGGTTGCGTATTTTAGAAGCGAATCGGGAAGCGGCACGGTTGTTTTATGCCTATTTGTATTCGGCAGGCGGAAAAGCCGGGTTAGAGTATTATTACAGCCGTGGTTATACCGATGCGACGATTAAACGATTTGGTTTGGGATATGCACCGCCGAGTTTTGATTTTTTGCGTACGGAACTTCGCAAAAAAGGATTTTACGATGAGGAATTGACGCTGGCGTGGTTATGTGCTCGCAATCGCAGCGGTAACGGTATTCACGATATTTTCCGAAACCGTGTGATGATTCCGATTATTGATGTGCGCGGGAATGTGATTGCCTTTGGCGGCCGAGTGTTAGACGATTCTAAACCCAAATATTTAAATTCCGGAGAAACGCTGGTTTTCAAAAAGACGAACAACCTGTTTGCTTTGAATTTTGCCAAACAGGGAACGCAGGAAAACTTGATTCTCTGTGAAGGGTATATGGATGTCATTGCGTTGCATCAAGCTGGTTTTACCAATGCAGTAGCGGCACTCGGCACTTCGTTTACGGCAGACCATGCGCGGCTACTTTCGCGGTATACCGATGAAGTGGTCCTGATTTTTGATGCCGATTCTGCCGGCAAAAAGGGCGCACAACGCGCAATAGGTTTGCTTCGAGAAATGGGATTGCGTATTCGTTTGGTGAGTATTCCCGATGGAAAGGACCCCGACGAATTTATTCGCAAAAATGGAGCGGAGCGATTTAAACTTCTCTTACAGCGTGCCGCGAATGATGTGGAATATCGTTTGATGGAGTTGGGAAACAAGCATCTGCTGACCACAGCGGAAGGGAAAGTGGAATATCTTAAAGAAGCGACCCTTTTGCTTTCGGGGTTGAGCAATCCGTTGGAAAGAGACGTGTATATCGGCAAGTTATCTGCTGAATTATCGGTTTCGAAAGAAGCACTGAACCAGCAGTTACAGTATCAATTACAAAAGCGACAGAAGCAGCAAAAAGAACGGCAAATGTCGCAGGTGATAAAGCAGTCCGAAGCA
>JAGBSU010000124.1 GCA_017631705.1 Clostridia bacterium
AAACAAAATACAAAATCACACCGGCAAGCACCGACAATGCCGCTACCAAACACGACACCCGCATGGTGCCGAAATGTAGGCTGTCGGTACGAAGTGTTTCAATAAAGAACCGTCCGGTTCCGTACCAAATCACATAAAGTGAAAATATCTGCCCTTTAAATCGGTACGCTTTTTTAGAAAGTATATGTAACAAAACAAACCCCAGTGCACACCACAACGATTCATACAAGAAGGTTGGATGTACCGGCAATGACCGGTCATAACCGTCGGTATAATTGGAATAGCTGGAAATCCAACTTCCCGTCATGCCCCACGGCAAATCGGTATTACCACCGAACGCCTCTTGGTTGAAGAAGTTCCCCCAACGCCCGACCGCTTGTCCGATTAAAAACCCCAACGAAGCCAAATCAAACATGCGAAGCGTATTCACCTTACGCAACGGACACACCCACAATGCCGTGACAAACGCCATAATCACCCCGCCGTAAATGGCAAGGCCTCCGTTCCATATCGCAAAAATTTGACTCGGATTAGCAAAATATTCTTGGCGGCTGTCGGAAAACAGCACATAGTATAACCGCGCCCCCAAAAAAGCAAACACCGTGCAAACCAGCACCACATCCATCATCGGGTCACGGCGAACGCCAAACCGTTTGTTGTTACAAAACGCATACCAAACCGCCAACAAAAATCCGACGGCAATCAACACGCCGTACCATTTAATGGTCAGCTCCGTTCCAAAAAACGGCAACGACACAATCGTGTCGTCAATTGCGAACTTCCATCCCAGTTTAGGGAATTCAATATAGGAATCCATCATTCTTCTCCTCTCATAATAGGATTTACTATTGAAACCGAAGCTGCCGCCTCGGAAAAGTCCTCACGTAACCGTTTTTGCACCGCTTTCCGTTCCAAATTCGCCACGGCATCCAACAAATCAAACGGTTTCCGACCGCTGAAATGTGCATCTACCGCCATATCGCCACAGCCCTCCACATTGTCTAAATGTGAAATCATTTGCCCGTATACTGCTTTTTTTGCTGTGTCAAATTCCTCGGCAGAAACCCCCTCTCGGTCCATGCGCTCGCGTTCTTTTCGAAATGCCTCACATACCGCATCGGGGTCTTTGGATTCCCCGCCGATTATCCACACACCGTATCCCGGTCCGTCAAAATATTCTATCCCGAACGATGCGTTAATCAGCCCTTCACTCATCAGCCGCGCATACAACGGATTAGCACGACCGCCCAACAGTTCTTGTAACACCGCAGCAGCGGCAAGTTCCTCTGCCGAAGCCTCCGACAATCCGTTTTCCGTGCTTTGCGGCACTTTATATCCCAAATAAAATAACGTCTCCGAGACCGGCATACTCACCTCGGTCCGCGCACGATACGCCGTCGGCGGCTCGTTCACCGGTGCACGCTTATGGGTATACGGTTGTGTCGGCACAAGCAATCGGTCTGCCAATTCTTCCACCTGTTCGCAAGTAACATTCCCTGCCACCGACAACACCATGTTGTGTAAATTATAAAACCGATGGTAACAACCATACAACAGCTCCGGCGTAATTTCGGCAATCGACTCCACCGTTCCGGCAATATCAATGCGCACCGGATGCGTATGATATAACCCTTCAAGTAAATTACAAAATACCGCTCGTGCGGGAGAATCCTCACACATACGAATTTCCTGCCCGATAATTCCGCGCTCTTTTTCCACGGTTTTTTCGGTAAAATACGGTTTTTGCACAAAATCTAACAAAATTTCCAGCGACTCGGACAAACCCCGCGTACAGGAAAACAAATAGGCGGTTTGGTCAAACGAGGTATAGGCATTTGCCGACGCCCCCGTTTTAGCATATCGTTCAAACGCGTCACAATCTTCATTTTCAAACAATTTATGTTCCAAATAATGTGCGATACCGGCAGGCAATTCAATCACCTCATTTGTATCAGCACAAACATACGCCGTGTCAATAGACCCGTATTTCGCAGCAAACACCGCATAGGCAGAAGCATACCCTGCCTTCGGCCAAACGTATATCGGCAATCCGGAGGCGTGCTGTAAGAAATAACATTTCTCACCGGTATGACGGCATTGTATTTCTTTCCACTCACTCATCGGTAGCTTCCTCCTTTGGCGCTAACATATACACACACTCGTATTGTAATTTTTGTGCGGCGGCTATCACTTCTTCCCGTGTCACCGCCGCGATTTCTTCGCGAATTTCCTCGGGTTTTCGCAAATCGTCGCGGGTACTTTGTACCACATACCACGCCGCACGTGCACTTTGCGAATCGTTTACCGCTTCAAAACTTTGTACCACACTGCGTCGTGCCGCCTCCAAATCCTCCTCGGTAAATTCCCCGCGGCAAATCAAATCCCGTTGCGCTAAAATTTCCGTTTCTGCCCGAACAGCGTTTTGTTCGTCCACGCCGCTTTGTACCAGCAACACACCCTTAACGCGGTCATAGGCAGAGGAGCAATAATAGCATAAACTTAACTTTTCGCGCACATTGCGGAATAATAGTGAGGTTGCCGTTCCACCGAACAACGCATTCATTAGCCGCACCGCCGAAACCTCGCGCTGCGGTTCGGCATAATCGGTACGAAACCCCATCACCAGCTTAGATTGTCCCACATCCATCCGCTCAACCTTTCGCCGTAAGGTGGGCATCCGTGTCGCGGTGTCGGTAAAGCATGGCACCGGTTGTCGTCCTTCCACCGCCGCAAACTCGCGGCAAAAAGCGTCTTCCACTTCCGAAAGAACGCAATTATCTTGCAAAATTAGTTGCACCGATGCTTGTTGCAACACCCGCTTCCAGGCGGCGGTAAGACGCTCCGGTGTCAACGACTCAATCACCTCTGTCGAACCGTAACGTCCAATACTATATGCCTCATTCGGACAAAGTAACCGCTCGGCTTGACAGCGTGCATACCACCGTTTTTCGTTGATTTCGGCACGCACCTCTTCCGCCAAACAACGGCGCTCTGGTTCCACATCCTCTGCTCGAAAACATCCGTTTTCAAACGCCGGGCGGAACAACATATCCCGCAACAAATCGGCACAAGCCGCGGTAACTTTTTCCCCTTGAAAAGCAAAACGGTCAGCGGTTGCTTCTGCCGTAAATACCAACGCCTGCACTTCACCCACGCGAGAAACCTCACCACTGACAGTCGCGCCGTATAATTCATTTAATCGTCTGTTTAGCGCCGTAAAATCAGGGTATTGTGCACAGTTCCTTACCAACAATCGTGCGAGCAACGCGTTTTCCTCTACGGTTTCCTTGGTTAACGGCAGCAAAAGTGCTACCGTTATCTGTGCTGTCTTAAAGCGGGAATCCGCCAACGTCAAACAACGAACACCGTTCCCGATTATATGATTTTCTTGTTTCATAAGCAACCTCCGCCACCAACAATACATTTTAGTATATCATATCTTGTTCGGTTTGAAAAGCCTAAAACAGAGAATCTTGTCTATTCGCTCCGGAGTGCTTCCACCGGTTGTAACTTCGAAGCCTTATATGCCGGATATACACCAAACACCGCGCCGACAACCACCGAAAACAACAACAATCTCAAAAAAAGCATTGGAGAAATCGAAACAGAAATGCCGCTGACACCGAGCACCACCAATAACACACCGGCCGGCAACATTCCCACCACCGCACCACACGCGGAAAGTAAAACCGCCTCGATTAAAAACTCCACTAAAATCCGAATTTGAGTGG
>JAGBSU010000125.1 GCA_017631705.1 Clostridia bacterium
ACTTAAGCAGAGAAGTCATATCCGAACACGCTGAAAACGGCAGAATTTCGGTGCTTTTCGGATTGTCGGCGTCGTCAGGCGCCAGCCTTGCCGACTTCTCTGCACCAAAAATCCCGCGAAATTCGGCTCGTTTTGAGTCAAAGAATTTTCACAAAGCGGATTTTTGGCTATGCAAGGCACAAAACGCAGTAAATCCTTTCGGATTTACGAGTATTTTAACACAGCAGAGACAGAAATCCGCTTTGTGAAAATCGGGTTCGGATACGGCTTCTCTGCTTAAACAAGGAGTATAAAGACCATGAAAGAATTTTGGCGTGTTGTAAAATTCACTTTGTTTTCCATCAGCGCCGGTATTGTGCAAATGGCATCGTTTGCCCTGCTCAACGAGATACTGTCGTGGCCGTACTGGCCCTGCTACTTATTATCGTTGTTACTCAGCATTGTGTGGAACTTCACCCTCAACCGTAACTTCACGTTCCACTCGGCGGCAAACGTACCGGTCGCCATGCTCAAAACGATAGCATTCTACGCGGTGTTCACCCCCGTCACCACCATACTGGGTAACTACCTGGTTGAAACCTTGCACTGGAACGAATATTTGGTCACCGTCGGTAACATGCTGTTAAACTTCGTTTTGGAGTTTCTCTATCAACGCTTTTACGTGTTCGGCAAAACGATTGATACTAAAAAATAATTACACAAACAAAAATCCCCTTGGCGTACTCGCCAAGGGGATTTTCTACTATCTTAAGCAGAGAAGTCGGCAAGGCTGACGCCTGACGACACCGATAATCCGAAAAACACCGAATTTCTGCCGTTTTCAGCGTGTTCGGATATGACTTCTTTACTTATTGTTCGCTTTCGTCTTTTTTGAACGACAACACCGTGTTCACGATGATACCGAGAATCAAAGCGCAAGCGATAGAAGTGATGGTCACTTTACCAATCGAAATCGCCATACCGCCGATACCGGCAATAAGAATCACCGAAGCGGTAAAGAGGTTTTTGTTTTCTTCCAAGTTCACTTTTTGGAGCATCTTGAGACCCGAAACCGCGATAAAGCCGTAAAGCGTAATGCAAACACCGCCCATCACGCAACCGGGAATAGAATCGAGGAATGCCACAAAGGGAGAGATAAAGGAAATCAGCACCGACAAAATCGCGGTGGTGGTAATCGTTGCCACCGAAGCGTTGCGGGTGATAGCCACACAACCCACCGATTCGCCGTAGGTGGTGTTCGGGCAACCGCCGAAGAAAGCACCCACCATGGAACCGACACCGTCACCAAGCAAAGTACCGGACAAACCGGGATCTTCCAGTAAATCGTGACCGATAATGGTAGAAAGGTTTTTGTGGTCGGCAATGTGTTCCGCAAATACCACGAATGCCACCGGAACGTAAGCCACGGCAATGGTTGCCACATAAGACCATTTGAATTCTTTCAAACCGTCAATTGCTTTCAGGAACGTAAATTCCGGCACAGCCACAAAGGTTTTTAGCGTCACACCGTCGGCTACCAACGCTTTGAACGGAGCAAAATCAACAATTTTGAGCGCATCGTTGCCGGTGTAAGTGCCAATCACCGTGAAGATAAGACCCACCGCATAGCCGGCCAAGATACCGATAATAAACGGAATAAGCCTCGTCATTTTTTTACCGTAGGTAGAGCAAAGCACCACTACAAGCAAGGTCACCATGGCACAGATGAAAGACACCCAAAGGTTACCTGTCATTGCAAACGCATCGTCTATTTTGGGAGCGTAAGAGAACACGTCGTTGATAGCGGCACCGGCAAGCGATAAACCGATGATAGCAACGGTAGGCCCGATAACCACAGGCGGCATTAACTTGTTAATCCAACCAACACCGACAAATTTCACCACAATGGCGATAACCACGTACACCAAACCGGCACAGATAGCACCGATGATGATGCCGAGCATGCCAAGGCTCATGGAAACACCGCCGGCGAAGGCGGCTAACATTGAACCGATAAACGCGAACGAAGAACCTAAGAACACCGGACTTCTGAATTTGGTGAACAGTTGGTACACAATTGTACCGACACCGGCACCAAACAAAGCAGCGGAAGCCGTCAGCCCGTTACCGACAATGGCAGGTACCGCAATGGTAGCAGCCATAATCGCCAACAATTGTTGGAATGCAAACACTAACATTTGACCGAACTTGGGTTTGTCTTTGATACCATAGACAAGTTGCATGTAAATTCCTCCTCAATAAAATTTAGTACTGTTATTAAAACGGAAAAACCCATTCTAACCATAAAAAAACTCTGCCGTATTTGGCAGAGTGATATTGAATGCTATAAACGAAACTTTGCCGGCATCTCAATACCACGCTTGAAAGTTGTTTACTTTTGTTAGTTTATCACGAATTTCGTCGTTTGTAAATAGTTTTTTAATAAATTCACCGAACAGCAAGGTTTGCCCAAGGTATCTTTTCTTCTTTTGCCGCATACACATCGTGACAAAGGAAGGTGTTAGACAATGGATTACCGTGCCAATGATTTTAAAGAACAAATTGCTCGCTATCAAGAAGAATTGTTGCGTTTACAGCAAGCCTCCCACTCCGCCGAACCAAAGGACTCGGAAAACGACGGTCACTTTCAAGGCAATGTCAGCCAAGAACAGAACACTCTTGTTACCCCGATTGTCCCGATAAAAGCTCCCGATACCGCCCCTCTTCAGGTACGCGTCACCGCGGCCGGCGAAGCGATACCCATTGACGGTGCGTTGGTCGTTATCAGCAGTCAAAACAGCGGCGAACTGACACCGGAACACACCCGTATCACCAATAACAGCGGGCTTACCGAACCGGTGCTGTTACCCGCCATCGACCCGTCGCTTACACAAAATCCCGATACACCCTTCATCCCTATTGTGTATACGGTTGCCGTTTCCGCCCCCGGTTTTTACAGCACACGCACCACCGATATCCCGCTGTACGGCGGTATCCCGACAACGTTACCGGTACTGCTCATTCCGCTTCCGGAATTTGCCGACGGCTCCCCCGCACAACCCGATTTCGTTATCCCACCAATTTCCCTTTAAGGAGTGTACCTAATGCCAAACCTACCCTTTATTCCCGAAACCATCACCGTCCACCTCGGTGCATCAAACGATACCAGTGTTAGAAATGTCACCGTGCCGTTTCCCGAGTATATCAAAAACGTCGCGTC
>JAGBSU010000126.1 GCA_017631705.1 Clostridia bacterium
AGTCGGATCGTCTGTTCGACAAAATCAGCATATTCGGTGCGTGAAATTGCGATAAATCTATCACAAGGAGTCTTGTTTTCCGGTATTTTAGCCATAATCCCGATTTTACAGACAATACCATCTGCAATCGGCGGATAATGTAAAAAGACAACCGGTTCAAGCCCTGTCTTTTTGGCGGCATCAATGGATGTTTTCAGTCGTGCCGCTTCACGCTGTATAATCTTGGCATTATCTTCCTCCGACGGAGCAACATACCACCCACGCGAACCGCATACAGCAAAACGGTTATCCACCGCTACCGCATCGTTATGCACGATACGCAAAGTGTGTAACCCGTTTTCTTTCAAAAAAGCATCCATTTTCCGGCGCGTACACCACCAGTAATCGTGGTTGCCTTTAAACAACAACTTTTGGCCGGGTAAATCGTTCAAAAACGAGAAGTCCGCCAACGTTTCTTCCAGTGCCATTGCCCACGAAACATCACCGGCAATCACCACCGTATCCGTTGGTTTTACCAATGCACGCCACTTTTTTTCCAAACGCGTAACATAGTCGTCCCAACCGCGAAAAACGGTCATTGATTTATCGGCGGACAAGGATAAATGTGTGTCTGAAATGACGAATAACGACACAAAAACACCTACTTCAAAAACTCAAATACGGCTTTTTCCATCTCTGCTTTTTCACATACTTTTGTAAAGCGTTGCGTCTTGTTTTTGAGAGAGAGCAACGAAGCGGGAATTGGGCAACCGGTAAGGTTGTGCAAGGTTTCCACCTTTTCGAACTCATCTTGGTCGGCACGTTCACCGCCCAAAGCGTTCAGCACGCTGGCAGAGAATTTATAGGGGTTGGCCGTTGAAGCAATCACCGTCGGCGTGGTATCGCCAGTTTGCTCACGGTAACGGCGATACACGCATTTTGCTACCGCTGTATGCGTATCGCACAAATAGTTTTCTTCCTCAAAGGTGGTACGAATTTCCTTTAATGTACTGGCATCGTCACACCAACCGGCTGTAAACAAGTCTTGCAACGAAGCAAGCAACGACGACGGCACGGTATAGGTGCCGTTTGCTTGTAACTCCTTCATCATCTTGCCTACCAAAGCGGTATCTTCACCCGACAAATGGTATAACAAACGTTCCAGGTTTGAAGAAATCAAAATATCCATCGACGGCGAAGCCGTGGTATGGAACGCACGATTGCGGTCGTATGTGCCGGTAGCAATGAAATCCGACAGCACATTATTACAGTTGGAAGCACAAATCAAACGACCCACAGGCATGCCCATGCAACGTGCATAATATGCCGCTAAAATGTTACCAAAATTGCCCGTCGGGACAACCACGTTAATCGGGTCACCTTGGCGGATTTTACCGTCTCTGACCAAATCACAGTAGGCGGAAATGTAATAGACAATTTGCGGTACCAACCGACCCCAGTTGATGGAGTTAGCTGAAGAGAGCATTTGCCCTTGCTGTGCCATTTTTTCGGCAACCGCACGGTCGGTGAAAATGGTTTTCACACCGGTTTGTGCATCATCGAAATTACCGTTGATAGCACACACACCGACGTTTGCACCTTCTTGTGTGGTCATTTGCAGTTTTTGCATGGGGCTGACACCGTTTTCGGGATAAAAGACCACAATACGCGTATGCGGTGCATCACGAAAACCCTCCAAAGCGGCTTTGCCGGTATCACCGGAAGTAGCCACTAAGATAACAATCTCTTTACCGTCGGCGGTTTTTTGTGAGGAAACACGCATCAAATGCGGCAAAATTTGCAATGCCATATCTTTGAACGCACAGGTCGGGCCATGCCATAATTCTAAAATATGGGTATCGTTTTTAAGGCTGTAAAGCGGTGCCGTATCGGTGCTGCCGAAATGCTCCACCGTATACGCAGACGAAGCACAGTCTTTTACTTCTTTGGCAGTAAAGTCAGTTAAAAAACGAGAAAGCACGGTGACAGCACGCTCCACGTACGATTGTGTGCGCAGTTGCTCCCAATCGGTTGCTGTCAGTTTCGGTAATTGTTCCGGAACGAACAAACCACCTTCGGCGGATAAGCCGCGTGTGATGGCCTCGGCAGCAGTTACCGATACAGCGCTGTCACGTGTACTTTTATAATTCATAACGTCCCACTCCTTTTATCTATACAACATCTTATTGTAACGGATTTTTCACCGTTTGTAAAGTTTACAAGAGATGTTTTTCGAAAAAATTCCATGCATTTTCAAAGAAAAACTTATCCAGCATTGTTTCTGAAAATCCTTTTTTGCATAAGTGCTCTGCTAACGCTTCTAAAACGGCCATGTTATTCCACGGCGGCGGCAAAGTCGTACCGTCAAAATCCGTTCCCAAAGCCACCGTATTTTCACCGCCTAAATCACAAAAATGCGCAAGGTGGCGGTACACGGTTTCAAAATCCAAACGTCCCAGTTGGTCGGCACAGAAATTGATACCCACTACCCCACCACGGTCACGGATTTCGGCAAATTGACAGCGGTTCAAATTGCGTGGGTGAACATGAATATCGGCAGATACGGAATGTGTGGCAATAAACGGTTTATCAGACAACTCCGCCACATCCCAAAACCCGCTTTCGTTCAAATGCGATACATCCGGCATGATACGGTGCTGATACAGTTTGCGTACCACTTCTTTTCCAAACGACGTAAGCCCGCCGGTATCCTTGGAAAGGCAACCGTTTCCCAACTCATTGCTTCCGTTCCACGTCAAGGTGACTATCTTTACACCAAAGTTTGATAACCGAGCAATGTTTTCGATATTCCCGCCCAACACGGAACCGCCTTCTACCGCCAAAATACCGGCACACTTTCCCTCGTCTATCGCCCGTTTTGCCTCGGGTTTGGTTTTAATAAAAGAGAATTGTTGACATGCATACGCTACCACGTTTGAGAAAAAAGCAACCGCTTCTTCCCCACGCTTATCCTCCGGTATCCACACAGCAAACACTTGGCACCATGGCGAAAACCGGTTTCCTTTTTGCAAATCAACGTGTAGGTTGTTTTGATGGAGCGAAAGTTTGTTTTGATACAGTTCGTACAAGGTATCGCAATGTAAGTCGAATAAACGCATGGTTTATCCCCCATAAGCATTTTGAATGTGGTTAATTTCCAGCGCTTTAAGCGGCTCATTCTTAGCGGTTACCACTTCGATAACATCAAAACGCATTTGGCGCGGATCGGGATACCGATTGATATACAGCAGTGCCGTTTTAATAATGCGTTGTTGTTTGGCAGCTGTGACCGCCTCACGTGGGGTATAGAACGAATCCTCTGCACGCGCTTTGACTTCCACGAACACAATATACTCGTCGTCGGCGGCAATTATGTCTATCTCGCCGAGACGGGTTTTATAATTTCCCGCTAGGATGGTATATCCTGCATCGCGCAAAAAACGAGCAGCCAGTACTTCACCGACTGCTCCTTTTGAAACACCTGCCATATGTACTCACCTTACTTAAAGTTTTTGAGAAAACTACGACGATGCACCGGTGAAATACCATGTTCTCGCAAACATTCGTAATGCAGTGCCGTTCCGTAGCCTTTATGCTTATAAAAAGCATATTGCGGATAGGTTTTATCCAGTTCTAACATGTAGCGGTCACGGCTGACTTTGGCTAATATCGACGCCGCACCGATGGTTGCGGAAACAGCATCACCGCTAATAACAAACTGAGCCGGAGCCGGTAATCCTTCCGGAATTTTGTTGCCATCTACCAGTATTTTTTCCGGTACTACCGACAATCCCTCAACAGCACGTCGCATTGCCAAAAACGTTGCTTGTAAGATGTTAAGGCTTTCGATTTCCTCAACCGAAGCAGAGGCAATAGAATACGCTAATGCCTGTTCGCAAATTTCATCGAATAATTTTTCGCGTTTTTTCTCGGAAAGTTTTTTGGAGTCATTGAGACCTTCCGGAATCGCATCGGGACGAAAAATAACAGCCGCCGCAAAAACCGGACCGGCTAACGGACCGCGTCCTGCCTCGTCAACACCGCATAGCAGCGATATACCTTCTGCTCGCTTAGCGGCATCAAATTCAAGATTCGTCATACAAACCTCCTGCCCGATTTAGAGGGAACAAACGGAACACCGCTTTACCAACCAGCAAGGATTCCTCTATACAACCAAAGGTACGGCTATCTAACGAATGACCGGCACCTCTGTTATCCCCCATCACAAACACATGATTTTCCGGAACAGTAACTTCCTCTTTCATTTTTTCGGTTGCCGTAGGGGTATGCACGTAGTTTTCAATCAGTTTTTTACCGTTGAGAAACACGTCGCCGGTTTCTTTTTCTATGCGAATGGTGTCTCCGGCCAAACCGATAACACGTTTAATCAGCGGTTCACGATCCTCGCCTTGGCTGATTACCACAATATCTCCACGCGCCGGTGTATACGGAAACCGCGATAAAATCAATCGTTCACCGTGTTGTAAGGTGGATACCATAGACGTTCCGTCCACGTTAACCAAACGAAAACAAAACGTAAAAAGCAAGGTAATCGCCAGCAAGGCTGCTGTGATACATCCTATCCACTCATATATAGAACTAATTTTTTTGTTTTTTACCACGATTATATCGTCCCCTTGTGTGGCATTTCCAAAGTGATACGACCGAGTTTACCGCCGCGATATTCGTCTAAAAGCATGGTTGAAGCACGCAGAGTATCCACTTCACCACCGGAAATAAGCATACCGCGTTTTCTGCCGATTTGTTGTAACAAATCCCATGCATCTTCCGGGAACGGTTCGGTTAGCTTATACCGTTCACGCAAGCGGGGTTCGTATTCCTCCGCCAAAATCTTTAACAATTCAAAAGCGAGTTCTTCGCTGTCCATAATTTCGTCACGAATAGCACCTGTAAAGGCCAAGTGCTTTGCAACAGTTTGGTCATCAAACTTCGGCCACAAGAGACCGGGGGTATCCAGCAGTTGTGCACCGCCGTCGATAACAAACCATTGCTGATTCCGCGTAACACCGGGGCGGTCTTCAACCTTGGCTTTTCCGCCGCGTGCCATACGGTTGATAAACGAGGATTTACCGGAATTGGGAATACCCACTACCATGGCACGAACCGCACGGTTTGCCATCCCCTTTTCTGCCCATTGCGATAATTTATCTTGCAAAACCTCACGCATAAGCGGAACAAAACCGGAAATGCCTTTGCCGCTTTTACAATCTGCTGCCATGGCAGGTTGCCCTAAACGGCGATATTCTTGCAACCATTTTTCGGTGGCTTTTTCATCGGCAATATCCGCTTTATTGAGCACCAACAGACGCGGTTTTCCACTAATCAACGAATCCAAATCCGGATTTCGACTGCTAATGGGAATACGCGCATCAATCACTTCCACAACAATATCGACCAGTGGAAGTAACTCGGTGATTTTGCGTTTTGTACGGGTCATATGACCCGGAAACCATTGAATGGATTGATCCATAATTATTCCTCCACCGACAGTTTTCCTGCCGTTTTAAAGGGATAGAAACGATATACGGCTTTCCCGATAACCGCATCCAACGATACCATACCGATATCGGAATAGCGGCTATCGTGTGAGTTGGCGCGGTTGTCACCCAACACATAGATATGCCCATCCGGTACTTTGACTTCACCGGTAAGACGTATGGCCGGGGTCGGACAAGAAATATACGGTTCTTCCAGTTTTTCACCATTGCGGTAAACGCATTGATTCACCGGGTCAATATACACCGTATCTCCGCCAACGGCGATCACGCGTTTAATCAACATGTCGTCGTTAGGACGGCGAATCACCGCAATATCACCGTAAGCCGGCTTATAGTTGATACAATTCAGCAACAAAACGTCGTTAGAGAGAAGCGAAGGCATCATGGATTCTCCGTAAACGACAGTGGGTCGAAAGAAAAGAAAAGAAAATATGAATACCAAAACCGTAGCACAAAGGCTCGAAACGATACTGTATACCGCCACACGTGAATCTCGAATCCATTGGATACCGGCAACCATTGTAGCTACAAAACCATGACGAGCATGACGCGGTTTTTGTAATTTCATTATTTTTCCTCCTTTCAAACGAATCTTGCCTTGCAAAAACGAGTGCAAATCCGCGCGGGTAAAGGCGGCGAGCGAAACCGTAAAGGGGTTCGACTCTCACCAGCCTTTATGAAAAAAAGGGAGAAAACCAACTGGTTTCTCCCCGCTTTTTCACTTATTTAATGAGTTCTTTTACCTTAGCAGCTTTACCCACACGGTCACGCAGATAATACAATTTGCTTCTGCGAACTTTACCGTAACGCACCACTTTCACAGCGGCAACATTGGGAGAATGGAGCGGGAACACTCTTTCCACACCAACACCGTAGGATACACGGCGAACGGTAAATGTTTCGGCAACACCGCTACCTTTTTTAGCAATGACTGTACCTTCAAAAGCTTGAATTCTTTCACGGTCACCTTCGCGGATTTTAACATCCACACGAACCGTGTCGCCGATGGCGAATTGAGGTGCCGCTTCTTTTACGCTTTCTGCGGCAATGAGTTTAAGAGCATCCATGATATATTTTCCTCCTTTATTTTACCTGACATTCTTGCCCACACAAAGCCTTTGCTTTGCCGACAGAGGAATGTCTGCTTTGACATCAATAATACGATGTCAACCCCCGTGCCGCATGGATTTACGGCAACGGTACACAGATACCGTGTAATTATAGTACACTTTTACGCAAATTGCAAGAGTTTTTTTTAATTTTTAAAAAAATTTACGCAAAACGATTACCGTTTTTATCCAACACCGCCAAACGACACACCGAAACAGAAAATTCAGCCATATTAGGCAGTTGTCGTAACGCTTCGGTAACCAAAGCCGGATTCACGGTGTCGGTACTGTTGCACGGTAACGTTAGTTCTAATTGTGTTCCGGTTTCTGTTGGTGTAATCTGCGCATTGGCAGTATCTAATACCGGTTTTATATCTATTGTTTTCCATTCTTTTTTCTTATTTCGTTTTTCCTCCAACACCTGCGATTGTGCGAACAATTCTGTTACCGCCTCTGGTTGACAGCCGTTCAGTTGTAACCGATATACTGCCCTATCCACATCCCCCGCTTTACACACCGCCCATGCTGCGTGCTTGATGTGCAATCCTTCCGGCATGACGGCATCGAGGCGAGTAACCAATTCGGACATTTCCATATCTTGTTCCAAGCGCAAGTCCATGGTTTCTTGTTCGCCCTCATAGCCTAATGAAAGCGGTGCCGCAAAGGTCAAATACGGATGGCGGTTAAAGCCCTCGGTGTACCAAATCGGCAGGTTGGCACGACGAACGGCACGTGTCATGGTACGGTTTAAATCCAAATGAGAAATAAAACGTGCACGCCCTTTTTTGGAAAAGGTAATGCGTACCGTGCGAAAATCTTTAACGTCGTTCACGGCAAACCCCTCCTTTAAAGCAAGATGCGCCGCAATGCGAGCATTCTTGGCGGCAATTCGGCGTGGTAACGCTTTGATGCGCTTTTTGATTTTCCGCCCACAAGAATTCCTTGGTAACACCGATATCAATATGTTCCCACGGTAAAATCTCGTCTTTTTCGCGGCGACGGCAAGCGTAAAAATCGGGGTCTAACCCTACTTCTTTGAATACTTCTATCCATTTTTCGAAATCAAAATGCTCTGACCAAGCATCCAAGTTAAATCCATGACGGAAAGCCGATTCCAACACCGCGCCCAATCGTCTATCACCACGAGCAAGTACCGCTTCCAGATAACTGGTTTCGGCATCGTGCCAACTGAGTGAAATTTTACGCGTTGTGACCGAATCGCGCAACAATTTTTGTTTTTCACGCAGTTGCTCTATGCTATCTTGCGGTTCCCATTGGAAAGGGGTAAACGGTTTAGGGACAAAGCAGGAAACGCTGACGGAAACCGAAACGGCTTTTCCTTTGGGTTTATCGGGATTATGGTAATAGCAATTCACAATTTTTTGACCAAGTTCGGCAATGCCTACCACATCGTCCGGTGTTTCGGTCGGCAAGCCCATCATGAAATACAATTTCACCGAGGTCCAACCGCCGGCAAACGCTTTGCGGGCAGTATCTAAAATTTCTGTCTCACTTAAATTTTTATTAATAGCATCGCGTAACCGCTGTGTACCCGCCTCCGGTGCAAAGGTTAATCCGCTGCGTCGCAACACATTCAAGCGATTGGCAAGTTCTTCAGAAAATCCGTCTACGCGCAAGGATGGCAGGGAAATATTGGTATGCTTGTCCTCTGCCCACGACAACAGCCGTGTCAGCAGTTCTTCCAAATGGGTATAATCGCTGGTCGAGAGTGACGATAACGAAAACTCCTCATAACCGCTGGTTTCACAAAGGCAGCGACTTTGACGGTCAATCGTATCCACCGATTTTTCACGAACAGGGCGATAAAGAAAACCGGCTTGGCAAAAACGACAGCCACGAATACAACCGCGAAAAATCTCACTCATGGCGCGGTCATGAACAATATCAATAAACGGCACCACAAACGAATCAGGATAATAGGCTGTATCCAAATCGCGGATAATGCGTTTGCGAATCGTGGCGGGAGCATCCTCTTTCGGGGTCACCGCCGCAAGCGTGCCATCTTCGTTATATGTTACTTCATATAACGACGGAACGTATATTCCCTCGATTTGAGCCGCTTCACGCAAAAAGGCCGCTTTGTTGTATCCTTTTTTCTTATGTTCACGGTAGAGGGACATGAGTTCTAAATTGACCTCTTCCCCTTCGCCTAAAATGAAAATGTCGAAGAAATCGGCTAACGGTTCGGGATTGGAAGCACACGGACCACCCGCTATCACAAGCGGCATGTCGTCGCCACGTTCGGCGGCATGAAGCGGCAAGCCTGCCAAATCTAACATATTTAGAATGGTAGTATAGCACATCTCATATTGCAAGGTGAAACCGATAAAATCAAAACAACGAAGCGGGTCACGGCTTTCCAAAGCAAATAACGGAAGATTGTTTTCCCGTAAAAGTGTTTCCATGTCGGTATCCGGTGCAAATACACGCTCACACCAAAAATCCTCTACTGCATTGGTAGCACCGTATAAAATTTTCATACCCAAATGCGACATGCCCACCTCATACAAATCAGGAAAGCAAAACGCAAAGCGCACTGAAACTTTTTCTTTATCCTTTGTGATACTGTTGAGTTCTCCACCGGTATAGCGTGCCGGCTTTTGTACTTTTTCAAACAGTTCTTCCAGCATTAATGCCATGATGTTCCTCCCGTGCATGTGATACATACAGTATAACGGATTTTTTCGCATTTTTCAATGCTTGTATCGGAGAAAAATCAATAAAATCAGGTAGACGCTGACCGCCAACAAGGAAAAATTGTATCCGCTGTTCAAAAACAAACAGCAGGCAAAAGCAGAAAGCGGAACAAGTGTTAAAAGGGATACCCATCCGACAATCTTTTCTGATTTTTCTTCGTCGTAGTACATACACAGCATCGCCGACAAGGCTTCACCACCGTCTAAGGAATAAATCGGCAATAAATTAAAACCACCGATAACCGCATGAACACTCGCCGCCGTATCATTTTCAAGTAGGATAAACAACACAAAGAACAAAACATTCACAAGAGGACCTGCCAACGATACCAAACAGGAAGAACGATAACTCATACGCTTGGTTGTCGCTCGTTCTATCCGTACGCCAAAAAAACCCATCGTGATACATGAAGGACGGTCATGTGTTATATACATCGCAAAAGCGTGTCCCAATTCATGTAACAAGGATGCAAACAGGCAAAGTTCGGTCACACGCGAAGCATCCAATGAGAGTAACACCACCACGCTGATTGGGAACAGCACGCTTAAACGCAGAGTAACCTCTCGCCATTTCCATTCAAG
>JAGBSU010000127.1 GCA_017631705.1 Clostridia bacterium
TTCCCCAGCTTAGAAGAACTGTCACAACCTACGGTGCTTGCCAATATTTCTTTTGGACAAGGTGATTTGTTAGCAACACCATTACACATTGCACAGATGACGGCTTGTATAGTAAACGGCGGTGAAATTCGTCGCTCGAATTTATATGCAGGTACTGTGGATATGTTGGGACGGCTGACACCGGCAGAGATTGATCCACCGACACCGGTTTGCTCAAAACAGACCGCCGAGATTATCAAAGACATGATGATACAAGTGGTAAATGACGGCACGGGTTCTTCAGCTATGCCGAAGGTGGGCGGTGCCGGTGGAAAAACCGGTACCGCCGAAACCGGTTGGGTAGGAAAAGACGGCAAAACCATGGTGCAAAACTGGTTTACCGGTTTTTATCCCGCCGTATCGCCCCGTTATGTGATTACCGTGTTGGCAGAGGATAGCGGTCGTACGAGGGAGGCCGCCGCACCGGTTTTTGCTGATGTTTGTAACTATCTTTACCGCATGGGATACTTGGAGGAAAACACTTGACAAAAAAGAGAAATAAGCGTATACTGTGAGCATATATTTGGTGTTGAAGGAACTAACCGTTGTTTTCGGTAAACAGAGAGGTCTGCTGTGCTGTTAGCACGCTGTGAGGTAGGCTTGCCGGTACGATAGCGGGTGCCATTCCGGAGCCTCTGCCCGAAATAAGGGTGGCGTATACCTGCGTTAAAGGGTTCAAGTGGCGCTTTTTTAAAGCGCAATTTGGGTGGTACCACGGATTCTCCGTCCCAAGTAATGGGGCGGAGCTATTTTTTTAGAGAGGAAGTTTTTGTAATGAAGTGGACAGGGCTTAACGAACTGCGCGAAAAATATTTGACCTTTTTTGAAAGCAAGGGGCATTTGCGGTTGCCGAGTTTCCCGTTAGTGCCCAAGGGCGATGCATCGTTGTTGCTGATTAACTCCGGCATGGCGCCCATGAAAAAGTATTTCACAGGGGAAGTGACACCGCCTCGTAAACGGGTGACTACTTGCCAGAAATGTATTCGGACCCCCGATATTGAACGCGTGGGTAAAACCGCACGTCACGGCACGTATTTTGAAATGCTGGGCAACTTCAGTTTCGGCGATTATTTCAAACACGAAGCAACGGCTTGGGCATGGGAATTTTGCACCAAAGTGTTAGAAATGCCGGTAGACCGCATTTACGTTTCAATTTACGAAAACGACGACGAAGCGTTCGATATTTGGACAAAAGAAGTCGGCGTATCGCCCGATAAGATTGTGCGTTTGGGCAAAGAAGATAACTTCTGGGAACACGGTTCCGGTCCGTGCGGTCCTTGCTCGGAACTGTATTTCGACCGTGGTGAGGAATACGGTTGCGGTTCGCCGGATTGTGCTGTCGGTTGCGAATGCGACCGTTTTGTCGAATTTTGGAACAACGTGTTCACCCAATTCGATAACGACGGTAACGGCAACTATACACCGCTCGAACATCCCAATATCGATACCGGTATGGGCTTAGAACGTTTGGCGTGTATCATGCAAGGTGTGCATAACTTGTTTGAAGTGGATACCGTTCAAAATATCATGAAGCACATCAGCCGTGTTGCCAAGGTAAACTACGGCGAAAGCGAGCAAACCGATATATCGCTTCGTGTTATCACCGACCACATTCGTTCCACCACATTTATGATTGGCGACAGCGTGTTGCCCTCTAACGAAGGTCGCGGTTACGTGTTGCGTCGCTTGTTGCGTCGTGCCGCACGTCACGGACGCTTATTGGGTATTCATCGTCCGTTCTTGTACGAGGTATGCGAAACGGTTATCAAAGAAAATCTTTCCGCTTATCCCGAACTAAACGATAAAAAGGATTTCATTGTCAAGGTTATTCGCAACGAA
>JAGBSU010000128.1 GCA_017631705.1 Clostridia bacterium
CCGATTTTAGGGTGTGAGGTATATGTTGCTTCTCGCACACGGCACGACAAAGTGCACGGTGCCGATAACGAGCACCATCATCTGGTTTTATTGTGTGAAAATGAAATCGGGTATGCCAATTTGGTGCGGTTGGTTTCATCGGCATGGACCGAAGGCTTTTACGGAAAACCGCGTGTTGACACAGAATTGTTGGAGCAATATCACGAAGGTCTGATTGCTCTTTCCGCCTGCTTGGCAGGCGAAATCCCTTCGGCTTTGCGGTACGGCGATTATGAAAAGGCAAAGCGTATAGCGGTGAAGTATCAGCAGTTGTTCGGAGCGGAAAACTTCTTTTTAGAAATTCAAGACCACGGTTTGGCAGAACAAACGGTAGTAAACGAGGGAATCCTTCGCCTTTCGCGCGAAACGGGAACACCTCTTGTTTGTACCAACGATGCACATTACCTCACGCGGGAAGATGCTCGCATGCAAAAGGTGCTCTTATGTATTCAAACCAACACCACAGTGGACGACCCGACCGATATGGCGTTTAAAACCGATGAATTTTACATCAAATCCGAAGCGGAAATGCGTTCGTTGTTTCCGCAACTGTCGGAGGCGTTTGACAATACGCAAAAAATTGCCGACCGTTGCCATGTAACATTGGAATTCGGACACACACAATTACCGTATTTTGAAGCACCAAACGGCAAGGATAGTGAAACCTATTTCCGCGAGCAATGTTACGCGGGATTGTATCGCCTATACGGTGAAAATCCCGAAAAAGCGGTAATCGAGCGATTGGAATATGAAATCCAAACCATTTGTCGCATGGGATATGTTAACTACTATCTCATTGTGAATGATTTTGTACAATACGCAAAAACCCACGATATTCCGGTAGGACCGGGGCGTGGTTCGGGTGCCGGAAGTCTTTGTGCCTATTGTATCGGCATTACCGGTATTGACCCTATAAAATACAATTTGTTGTTTGAGCGTTTTTTAAATCCGGAACGGGTTAGTATGCCGGATTTTGACATTGATTTTTGTAATGAAAAACGCCAACAGGTAATAGACTATGTCATTCGCAAATACGGAGAGGACCATGTGGCACAGATTGTGACCTTTGGTACGATGGCGGCACGTGCTGCTGTGCGTGATGTGGCACGTGCTTTGGGTTTGCCGTATGCGGTAGGGGATACGGTTGCCAAGCGTGTTCCGTGGGAACTGAACATGACACTTGCCAAGGCATTAGAGCAATCCCGTGAACTGAAAGAACTGTATGACACCGATGAACAAGTGCGTTCTTTGGTCAATATGGCACAAAAAGTAGAAGGGATGCCGAGGCATGCCTCTACCCATGCCGCCGGAGTGGTGATTACGGCGAAGCCGGTTTCGGAATATGTGCCGCTTTGTGTTAACGGTGAAGCGGTTGCCACCCAATATACCATGACCACTTTGGAAGAACTGGGTTTGCTTAAAATGGACTTCTTAGGGTTGCGCAACCTTACCGTCATTGAAGAAACACAAACCATGATTCGCCGTCGGCAACCGTCGTTTTCTGTTAAAGATATTCCGCTTAACGCGCCCGAAGTATATAAAATGCTGTCGCAAGGCAATAGCGACGGTGTGTTCCAGTTTGAATCCGCCGGTATGAAGCGAGTGTTGACACAGTTAAAGCCCGATTGCTTTGAAGACTTGATTGCGGTGATTTCGCTGTTTCGTCCCGGCCCGATGGATTCTATTCCGCGGTATATTGAAAATCGCCATCATCCGGAACGTATTACCTATGCCCATCCCGCTTTACAGCCGCTGCTGCAAGTGACCTACGGATGTATCGTATATCAAGAACAGGTCATGCAAATTTTCCGTGATTTGGCAGGCTATTCCTTGGGACGGGCGGATGTGGTTCGCCGTGCGATGTCGAAAAAGAAGCACGATGTGATGAGCAAAGAACGCGAAATCTTTATTCACGGTCTTGTAAACGAGCACGGTGAAATAGAGGTAGACGGCTGTGTGCGTCGGGGAATTTCGGCGGAAATTGCCAACGGTATTTTTGATGAAATGGCATCGTTTGCCTCGTATGCTTTTAACAAATCCCATGCTGCCGCTTATGCGATGGTGGCATACCAAACTGCGTACTTAAAAGCATATTATCCCAAAGAATACATGGCGGCATTGATGACAAGTGTTTTGGATAGCGGCAAAATCGTTGGCTATATCGGCGAATGTGAGCGATTACGCATTCGCGTATTACCGCCCTCGGTAAACGAAAGCACCGAATCGTTTACGGTTGTAGACGACCACATACGGTTTGGATTGTCTGCTGTCAAAAATATCGGGCGTGCGTTGATTCGCGTGATGGTGAATGAACGGGAAGAAAACGGACCGTTTGTCAGTTTTTATTCGTTTTGTCAACGCGTATCGATGTATCGAGAATTCAACCGCCGTGCATTGGATAGCTTGATTCGTTGCGGTGCTTTGGATGGCTTGGGTGCCAACCGCCGTCAAATGGCGGAAGCCTCTGCCTATATTTTAGAGCAGTTGGAAAGTGCTAATCGCCGCAATCTTTCGGGGCAAATAGACTTTTTCGATAATCCCGACACGGCGGCTATAATGGAACCGAAGTTGCCGGAGGTTTCGGAATTTCCGTATGAAGAAATATTGGCGATGGAAAAAGAAGTCGCCGGCATGTATTTAACCGGCAATCCCATGAAACCGTATGAAGCGGTACATCGCTACTATAAAGCGGTACGAATTGACCGCATTTTAGATACTTTTTCCGACCAAACCGACAGCACGGATTTTACAGACGGACAAGCCGTTACGCTGGTGGGCATGTTGGGCAATATACAACTGAAAAACACGCGTTCCAATGCACAAATGGCGTATGCCGTATTGGAAGATTTATATGGTGCTTTGGAGCTGGTGCTGTTTCCCAAGGTGTTGGAGCAATGCCGTCATGTGTTGAAATCGGGTCGGGTAGTGGTGACACATGGTCGTCTGAATGCACGCGAGGACGAAGCACCGAAATTGCTTGTCAGTTCTTTGGAAGTGGCACCCACTCCCGAAAGTTTGCCGACGGAAACGCCCACAACGAAAACAGCATCGTCGGCACCGCCCGGTTTGTATATGAAAATACCATCCTTAGATTGTGAAGAGTGGCGGCATGCACAAAAACTGTTACGCGTTTTCAAAGGAGAACTGCCGGTGTATTTGCGCTTGGCCGATTCCGGAAAAATGATGCGTGTTCCCGGTGAATGGTGGGTGTCACCCGAACCGATTTTACTGCAAGAGTTGGAACGCTTTTTGGGTCGACAAAATGTGGCAATAATAGAGCCGAAAAGTTGCACAAACGGGTAAAAAAGCGGGAAACCGCCTGCGATTTCGAATTTGGCTGCATATAATAAAAAACAGTGACACGAAACAAAAGGAGTTTTAGACATGGCCATTCGAAAAATTGCGATACTCACCAGCGGCGGCGACGCTCCGGGTATGAATGCGGCTGTTCGTGCCGTGGTTCGTACGGCGTTGGGTCGTGGTATTGATATATACGGTGTGTATCGTGGGTATAACGGATTAATTAACGGTGATTTACAACCGATGCATTTGCGCAGTGTATCGGATATTATCCATCGCGGCGGTACGGTACTGTATACGGCGCGCAGTCCGGAATTTTGCACCGAAGCAGGTTTGCAAAAGGCAGTTAAGACCTGTCAGGATGCAGGCATTGACGGATTGGTTGTCTTGGGCGGTGACGGTACGTTTCGCGGTGCTCAAGATTTATCGCGTCGTGGGATACCGTGTGTCGGTTTGCCGTGTACTATCGACAACGATATTGCCTGCTGTGAGCAAACCATCGGTTACGATACCGCACTGAACACTTGTATGGAAATGGTGGATAAACTGCGTGACACTTCGCAATCGCATGATCGTTGCAGCGTGGTGGAGGTTATGGGACGCCATTGCGGATATTTGGCACTTAATGTCGGCATTGCCGTCGGTGCTACCAGCATCTTGGTTCCGGAGGTTCCGTTTGATTTTGAACGTGATATTGTCGAACGGATGAACCAAACCGCTGCTACCGGTAAAAAGCATTTCATCATTGTTGTGGCAGAAGGTATCGGCGGTGTGACAAAACTGACAAAGCGTATTGAAGAAGAAACCGGTGTGGAATCCCGTGCGACTATTTTAGGGCATGTGCAACGCGGCGGCAATCCTACCGTGAGTGACCGTGTGTTAGCAAGCCGTATGGGTAATTATGCGGTGGATTTGTTGTGTGACGGTAGAAGCAACCGCGTAGTTGCGATAAACAATGATTGCCTAACCGACTACGATATTGAGGAAGCCTTGCATATGAAAAAAGTGTTTGACACCGATTTATATCGTATGGCACATGAAATTTCGATTTAATTTTGAAAAAGGTATTGACTTTTGTAAAAAAAGTTGATATACTCTCTCGGTAAAACAAAGCAGAACGTTGCCCGTTCTCACCTGCGGATTCCGTTCCCGACAGGTTGATATGTTCCTTTTTCGGAACCGAAGTGCATTGTCACGCGGGCAGTTTCTGCCCGCGTTTTTTGTTTCGTTGAAAAAGTTTCGTACGAAACGATAAAAAGTTGGAGGTGTTTACTCATAGCAACGAAGGAATTGCAGATTAATGAGCAAATCCGTGACGAAGAAATCCGTGTCATCGGTGAAGACGGCACACAACTTGGTGTGATGTCTGCACAAGAAGCGCAGGTGTTGGCAGATGAACGGGGTTACGATTTGGTCAAAATCGCTCCTACGGCGGTTCCGCCCGTTTGCCGTATTATGGATTACGGTAAATATCGGTTTGAACAAGCCAAAAAGGAGAAGGAAGCACGGAAAAATCAACGGCTGGTTGAAACTAAGGAAATTCGCTTGTCACTTAACATTGATGTGGCGGATTTTAACACCAAAGCCAAGCATGCTCTGCGCTTTTTGCAAGAGGGAAACAAGGTCAAGGTTTCCATTCGTTTTCGCGGACGTGAAATGGGTCATCCGGAAATCGGTACCGATATCATGAATCGTTTCAGCGAAGCGTGTTCCGAATTGGCGGCTATTGAAAAACCTGCGAAAATGGAAGGCCGCAACATGCTGATGTTTTTAGCACCCAAGACGACAAAATAAACCGTAAAATCAAGGAGGATATTGTTATGCCTAAACTCAAAACACACAGTGGCGCAAAGAAGCGCTTCAAGTTGACCAAAACCGGTAAGGTGTTGCGCGCACACGCTTACAAATCCCACATTCTGAACAAGAAAACCACCAAACGCAAAAGAAATCTTCGTAAGACGGCGATTGCCGATGTGACCAATGTGGCTCAGGTTAAGCGCCTGATTCCTTACAAATAATCGAAAGTTCAGAAACGGAGGATAACGAACTATGGCTAGAATTAAAGGCGCAATGATGACGCGCAAAAGAAGAAAAAAAGTATTAAAATTAGCAAAAGGCTATTTTGGTGCCAAATCCAAATTATTCCGCACCGCTAAAGAAGCGGTCATGAAATCCGGTCAATATGCATATATCGGCCGTAAACAACGCAAAAGAGATTTCCGCCGTCTGTGGATTACTCGTATTTCCGCAGCCGCTAAAATTAACGGCATGAACTATTCGACGTTCATGAACGGTTTAAAGAAAGCGAATATCGCGTTGAACCGTAAAATGTTGGCAGAACTCGCTGTGTCGGATGCCGCTGCTTTTGCGGGTCTGGCAGAAAAAGCCAAAGCTGCTCTAAAATAAGCTGTAACTGCGCTCGTGGCAAATGCCAACGGGCGCAGTTCTTACTTTTTGTAAAAAGCAAAGGAAGTACCGTATGGAAATTACCAGCCGTGATAACCGTCTTGTTAAAGAATACCGTAAGCTGGCAGCGGATGCTAAATACCGCCATCAAAGCCGGCGCTTTGTTTTAGAAGGTGCGCGCTTGTGCGGTGATGCGGCAAGTTCATCGGTCACGATAGAAACGGTTTTGTTTACCGCTCGTGCCCAGGCGCAATACAGTGAAAGTGTTCGTGCCGTCTGTGCAGTAGCGGTGACCGCGTATACCATAAGTGATGCGTTGGCATCCTATTTGGGTGATACGCAGACGCCGCAAGGTATTTTTTGTATTGCCGCACTGCCAACGCGAAGGGAACTATGCTCGCAAGAATTAAAACCAAACGGGCGGTATGCCGCTTTGGAATGTGTGCAGGACCCCGCCAATTTAGGGACGGTTATTCGTGCGGCAGAGGCTTTTGGGTTAGACGGTCTGATTTTATCCGACGGATGCTGTGACCCATACAGTCCCAAGGTGTTACGCGGCAGTATGGGTGGGGTGTTTCGTCTGCCGTTATACTTCACAACTTCTTTGGCAAATGTTTTACGCGGTTTATCAGAGAAAGGGTTTACGACAGCGGCTTGTGTTGTCGAAAGCGAAGCAGTGTCTGTACAGCAAGCTTCCTTGGGTGCCGGTACGGTATGTGTGATCGGCAACGAAGGAAACGGACTGTCTGCGGATACAAAAGCCGCTTGTTCTCTGCAAGTAACCATCCCCATGGGTGGTCGTGCTGAATCGCTGAATGCGTCGGTAGCCGCCGGTATTGTTTTTTGGGAAATGGTGCGTGGGGAGGATGTCCGCCATGCCGAATGATACAACTGTCTATTGGGTATGGTTGCAACAGGCTGTCGGGCAAGGAAGCGGTGCCGTGCCATTGTTGTTGGACGCCTTTTCCTCACCGCAAGAAGTTTTCAAAGCCGATCGCACCGTGTTATCCAAAGCAGGCATCACCGGTAAAGTCTTGGAAAGACTATGCGATAAATCGTTGAATACCGCGGAAAAGATAATTAAATGCAGTAAACGAATCGGTTGGCTGCTCACACCGGACGATACCATGTATCCGGATATACTGCGTCAAATATATTCTCCGCCGCTTGTACTGTATGGCCAAGGTTTGTTGCCCGATTTTGATGCAACGGCAACGCCGTCTGTCGCTATTGTCGGCACACGCACGTGCACCGCCTACGGCCAAAAAGTGGCGGGTGGCATTGCCGCCGGTTTAGCGGCAGCGGGTTGCGTGGTTGTCAGCGGTGGTGCCAAAGGCATTGATAAAGCAGCACACGAGGGTGCGGTATATGCCGCCGGAACAACCGTGCTGATAAAACCGTGTGGTTTGGATGTCGATTATCCCAAAGCCACCGCTTCTGTTCGTCGTAAGATTTTGGAAAACGGTGGAGCCATTCTAACAGAATACCCACCGAGCACAGCGGTGTTTCCGTATCATTTTGAGGTGCGCAATCGTCTTATCAGCGGTCTTACGTGGGGTGTTTGTGTGGTAGAAGCACC
>JAGBSU010000129.1 GCA_017631705.1 Clostridia bacterium
CGCTGCCGCTTCAAAGGTGCGAACACCGGATTTCATCACAAAATGACGAGTATCCAACATGATACCCGCAAGCAACGCTTCTGCATCTAATCGAGAAAGTTTGACTTTGCTCATATATTGCACTAACTCCGCCGTCATTTCCGCTGTAGAACTCGCGTATGGCTCATGATAAAAAAGCAAGGCGTTATCAATATGTTCCACCATCTTGCGATGATGATCAATCACCGCTACTTTATGTGCTTTATGGTAGAGTTCCGGAAAATCCAAACGGCTTGGTTGGTGAATGTCTGTAATAATCAACAAGGTATTGGCAGACAGCAAGGGGGATGCATCCTCAACTTCGATAAAGAGGTCTTTATTTCCTTGCAAAATATACCGATTTACCAAAGCGGTTGCGAGCGTAGTAGCCGGGTCATATACCACATACGCGGTTTTCCCCACGCTACGGCACACCATAGCCAACGCGGCCGCCGAACCCAAAGCATCCAAATCGGAATAACGATGACCCATTAACAGTACGTTATCACTGTTTTGTATCATTTCTTGTAAAGCAGAAGCAACTACACGCGGACGTACTTTTGCACGTCGTTCAACACTTTTTGAAACACCGCCGTAAAAGTCAAACCCGTTTTTGGTTTTTACTGCGGCTTGGTCACCACCTCTGCCAAGCGACATGTCCAATGCTTGGCGCGATTGTTCCTCGGCTTCGGCAAACGTTTTTCCTCTACCGACACCAATGGATAATGTAATACTGTCCGAAGTGGTCGGTAAGGCACGAACCGTATCCAACACGTTAAAACGTTGTTCTTGAATTTGTTGTAAATCTCGTTGTTCTACCAAAGCAATGTAGCGGTATGTCCCGCATTTTTTGAACGTGCCGGAATAACCGGCTACCCAATCTTCCAACACAGCTTCTACTTGCGAAATCAGACGCGCGCGGTCACTGTCACGCAAGTTTTTGAGTACCTCTTCCCCGCTATCGATAAACAAGGATAAAACCACCGGTCGGCTGGCATGATATTCGTTTGAAATGTCGGTAAGTTCCGTAATATCGGTACAGTATAAGACGTAATACGCCTCGTTATCCAACCGCAACTTTTCCGTAAACAACGAAAACGTTTTGTCTTTCAGCGATACACTCGGTAAAAAGCGTTCAGCTAATTTAGCGGCAGAAAGACCATCAAAAATCTGGGAAATCGGTGTTCCGAAAGCGTCGGTTCCGCCCAAAACAGCGGTGCGAAACAGATAGTTATACCACAGTATCTCTTCGTTATCGGCAATCAATGCCACCGGCATGGGAATGCTTTCTAACGCTTCGCGGTCTTTGCGGCTAAACGAATCGGCAAGTCCCAGCATATACCGACGAACATCATGCTGAAAACGCAACTGACGAACAACACAAAAAATCAAAACCGGAACGATAACAATTGCCGCTATATAAAACGCCGTATGACTAAGGAGAAAAATAAGAAACAACGACAAGATAACCAGTACGATAGTTATCC
>JAGBSU010000130.1 GCA_017631705.1 Clostridia bacterium
GCCCGTGAAGCGGCTGAAAAAGGTGTCGCCGCCGATGCAGATGCTTCGGCAACGGCTGTTTGGGCTATCATTTGCGAAGAAGCCGAAGCCTCTTTGCAACGCACCCCCGAATTGTTACCGGTTCTCAAAAAAGCCGGTGTTGTCGATGCGGGCGGTCAAGGCTTGTGCGTGATTTTCCGCGCTATGGATGCCGTGTTTAACGGTGGCGCCATTGAACAAGGCGATGTATCTACTGAATCGGGGCCGGCAAAACCCTCTGTTAGTGCCGCCGGTTCGTTTGATGCGGATATTACATTCACATACTGCACCGAATTTATCGTTGCTCGCGATGCCGCTTGCAAAAAAGACCCGCTTAAATTACGTGCTTACTTGGAAACCATCGGTGATTGCGTGGTAGTGGTAGACGACGAAGAAATTATTAAAGTTCACGTTCACACTAACGACCCCGGTAAAGCGTTGAGCAAAGGTGTGGAATACGGCGCGTTTGAAACGGTTAAAATCGAAAACATGCGTATTCAACACGAGAATGCCGGTTGGATTCCGGAAGAATTACAAACGGAGACTGTTCCCACTCGTGTTGAACCGGAAGAAGATTTTGGTTTTGTCGCGGTTGCCGCCGGTGAAGGCCTTAAGGCTTTGTTTGCCGATTTGGGATGTTCGCAAGTGGTATCGGGTGGTCAAACCATGAACCCCTCGACTGATGACATTCTCAATGCTATCGAGGCCACTCCTGCTAAAGTGGTATACGTATTCCCCAATAACAAAAACATTATTTTGGCGGCTGAGCAAGCCATTCCGCTTGCTGACCGTACCGTGCACGTACTTCCCACTCGCACCATTCCGCAAGGTGTTTCCGCTTTGTTGAATTTTGACCCGTCGGCCACGGTGGAAGATAACCTCACCACCATGATGAAAGCCGCCGATGCGGTTTCGACCGGTTCAATTACCTTTGCGGCTCGTGACAGCGATTTCGAAAACCGTGCCATCAAAGAAGGTGACATTTTAGCCTTAGATAACGGCAAACTTTCCTTCACCGATAAATCGGTGGAACGTGCCGTTGTTAAGTTGACTAAAAACATTGCCGCTGCCAGACGTTTGACCGGAAAAAGCGTTTCGTTTATTACGTTAATGTATGGCGAAGATATTACCGAACAAGAAGCGGAAGCAGCAAAAACCGCTATTTCTGCGAAACTCGGTAACGACGTTGACATTACGGTCCTTGCCGGCGGTCAACCGGTATACTACTACTTTATTTCGATTGAATAAACCATTAGCCGGTGACTTTCCGTCACCGGCTTTTTACAAAAAAGAAAAAAAGGGGGGTTATGATGCTTACCTTTGATACTTCGATACAATTTTTAAAAGGCGTCGGCGAAAAGCGTGCCGAACAACTGCACAAATTGGATATCTACACCGTACAAGATTTATTGCACCATTTCCCCCGCCAATATGAGGATTGGTCAAAAATTGTCCCGATTGCCGAGGCACCGCACGATACTCCCTCTTGCATTCGTGCCACCGCTTTGTCAAAACCGTTGGAAAGAAATATCCGTAAAGGGCTTTCCTTATACACTTTTTCAGTGACCGATTCTTCCGGCGTGCTCAAAATAACGTTGTTCAACAACAAATATGCTGCCGCCAAAATCGAAGCCGGTAAACAATATCTGTTTTTCGGTACCGTTTCCGGCTCTTATCATGCACCGGAACTTTCTTCACCGTTGATTGAGCCGGCCGAAAACGGCGACCGCATCCGTCCCATTTACCCGCTGACCGGCGGTATTACTTCGCGGTATTTGGAAAAATTGGTCGGCACCGCTTTGTCGCAACTGGATAAAGCTTTAGATAACGACCCTATCCCCGCTTATTTGCGGAAAAACTATTGTCTGTGTACCTATCGTTATGCGTTGGAAAACATTCACTTTCCAACCGATAAACAAGCAATGGAAGTAGCACGCCGTCGCTTGGCATTTGAGGAATTGTTATTGTTACAGCTCGGTTTATTGCGCTTAAAAGGTCGAACCCAAGCAACAACCGGTACACAAATTAAAAGTGATTATCACTTAGATTTTTGTAAACATCTCCCCTTTGCACTCACCGGTGCGCAAGACCGCGCTGTACGGGAGTGTATAGCGGATATGCAAAGAAAAGTACCGATGAATCGCCTGTTGCAAGGCGACGTCGGCAGCGGAAAAACCGCCGTTGCGGCTTGTGTTGCTCACTCGGCAATACGCAACGGTTATCAATGTGTATTGATGGCACCGACAGAAATTTTAGCACAGCAACATTTTGAATCGTTGTCGCGGTTGTTTGCTCATGAGCCGACAATTCGTATTGGATTATTGACCGGTTCTTTGACGAAAAAACAAAAAGATACCGTCTTACAATCTGCTGCTGACGGTAGCTGTCAGCTTCTTGTCGGTACACATGCTCTACTCTCCGAAACCGTGCAATTTGCCAATTTGGGGTTAGTGATTACCGACGAACAACATCGTTTTGGTGTACGTCAGCGTTCCTCGTTGGCCGACAAAGGGAATTTCCCGCACATGTTAGTTATGTCTGCCACACCTATTCCCCGTACTTTAGCACTCATGGTTTACGGTGATTTAGACGTTTCCATTTTAGATGAACTTCCGCCCGGCAGAACACCGGTTCAAACCTTTGCAGTGGGAACCGATAAACGGGCACGTGCTTATGGATATGTACGCAAGTTTTTGCAAGAAGGACAACAAGCCTACGTGGTATGCCCGTTGGTAGAAGAAGGCGAAACCGATTTGGTCGCCGCTGAAGTGTATGCCAAACAACTGGCGGAAGGCCCGCTTGCCGGCTATTCCTTAGGGTTATTACACGGTAAAATGAAACCGAAAGATAAAGAGCGTATCATGGCCGATTTTTCTGCCAATCGCCTATCGGTTTTAGTTTCTACCACCGTTGTAGAAGTCGGCATGGACGTCCCCAACGCCGTGCTGATGGTAATTGAAAATGCCGAGCGTTTCGGTTTGGCACAACTTCATCAGTTACGCGGTCGTGTCGGGCGCGGGAAACTCGCCTCGACGTGTATTTTAATTTCCGATGCACAAAACCAAGAAGCGGTGCGCCGCTTAAAAGTCATGTGCGAAACCACCGACGGTTTCCGCATAGCCGACGAGGATTTAAAACTCCGCGGACCGGGCGACTTTTTCGGAAAACGTCAGCATGGTTTACCGGAATTAAAGGTTGCCGATTTGTTTACCGATATGCCCCTTTTAAAAGAGGCGCAAACCGCCGCACGTGCCGTTTACGCTGCGGATAACGCTCTTGCTCTCCCCGAGCATAAACCGCTTAAAACCGCTGTTAAAACGTTGTTTGAACGCACAGGAGAACAAGGATTGAATTAAATAGTAAAACGCCTTGCTTTACAGCAAGGCGTTTTCGTGTTTTTATCAGCGAATTCCGTAGTTTTCTAAGACGTAATCCATATCCTTATCACCACGACCGGACAAATTAATAAGCACCGAACCGTGTTCCATGGTTTGCGCTAACTTCATGCCGTATGCCACGGCATGCGAACTTTCAATAGCAGGAATAATACCTTCCAAACGAGCTAACTTAAAGAATGCGTCAATCGTTTCTTCGTCGTCAATCACATCGTACTTCACGCGGCCAATCTCTTGCAAGAAAGCGTGTTCGGGACCGGAAGAAGGGTAATCCAAACCGCTTGCCACCGAATAGACCGGTGCGGGTTCACCGTTTTCATCTTTCAACATAATGCTATTAAAGCCGTGCATAATGCCTTCGGTACCATATTTTAAACTGGCGGCATGATCGCCCAACTTGGGACCACGACCGAGAGGCTCAATGCCGTAAATATCAACAGGATCGTTAAGGAATCCGGCAAACAAACCGGCTGCGTTAGAACCGCCGCCCACACAAGCAACCAGCGCATCCGGCAAATGCCCTGTCATTTCCACAAACTGTTCACGTGCTTCAATGCCGACAACGCTTTGAAAATCGCGAACCATCATCGGGAATGGATGCGGACCCAAGACCGAGCCGATACAGTAGATAGAATCTTTGTATTCTTTGCTGTATGCATCAAAGGCGGCATCAACTGCTTCTTTGAGCGTTTGCAAACCATGTGTAACTTCCACCACGTTAGCACCGAGAATCTTCATCCGTGCCACATTTGGGGCTTGCTTTTTGATATCCACTGCTCCCATATAGATATCACATTCCAGACCAAAATAGGCCGCTGCTGTTGCCAACGCCACACCGTGTTGACCGGCACCTGTTTCGGCAATCACCTTTTTCTTGCCCATGTACTTGGCAAGGAGCGCTTCACCCATGCAATGGTTCAGTTTATGGGCACCGGAATGGTTAAGGTCTTCACGTTTAGCATACAACTGTACCTTACCGCCCAGCGCATCCGACAAGCGTTCCAAGTGTGTAACCGGTGTGGGACGTCCTTGAAATTCTTTACGAATACGGCGTAACTCGGCAATGAATTTGCGAGATTGGCAAATGGAATAATACGCTTCGGTAATTTCCGCCATTGCCGCTTTGAGCTTTTCGTCAATATACACGCCGCCAAACTTGCCAAAATATCCGTTTTTATCGGGATAGTGGTTAAAATACGTGTCAAAATCAACACCATTGAGTTTCATAAATTACTCCTCCGTTTTTATAAAGATTTCGAATTTTTTGTATAAAAAAGTCCTTGACAGACTCTTGTTCTGTCAAGGACGAATACTAACTTATCCGCGGTGCCACCTTGATTCACGGCAAAGCCGTGCGCTTTTTTAGAGTACCAACATACTCTTGGCAACTAACGTATGCCTTCACGTTGCAAGCTACTCGGTTCCAAAACACCTTTCACTGCACCCTCTGCGGCCCATTTGACGATGGTTTCTTGCCCGATTTCCAGCACCACGGGCTCTCTGTGAAGGCTTAATCGCCGTTACTTCCGCTTCAACGGTTTCGTTTTAAATTTTCAATTAGTATATCACACACTTACCTGTTTGTCAAGAGAACGAATCGGTATTAAATTACAATTCATCCAAGGTGAGTTCGTATGCCGGTAAAAATTCTTTCATAAAATAGTCTGCCGCCTCCAGTTTCATGCCCCGCAACGCTTTTTCCGTGGCTTTTTTGGCTTTCATAAATTCGCGGTTACCTTGCTTGACTTCTTCGATACATTTTATCAAAGCCGAAAGTTTATCCGCCGCTTTGACGATGCGTTGTTCTTCGCTTTCGGCTGGTAATAAAAGTTCATGATAATGCGGTTCTAATTCTGCCGGCAATAACGAAAGCAGTTTGTTAGCAGCAAGTTCTTCGACTTGCTTATAAGCCTCGCAAATGGCGGGATTGTCATATTTTACCGGTGTGGGCATATCGCCGGTGATAATCTCGGTCGCATCATGATACAGTGCCGATACCACACATTTTTCCACGTTCACGTTACCGCCAAAATACTGATTTTGTAACAATGCCAATGCATGTGCTAACAGAGCAACTTCGTGCGAGTGCTCGCAAATATTTTCACTGCGCGTATTGTGCATAAGTGCCCAACGAGATATATTTTTCATACGAGAAAGCATGGCATAAAACGAAAAACTCATACCTATCAACTCCCACCTTATAAGTATATATTATTTATCACCATCTGACAAGTGCAGAATAAAAAAAACATTCACGGTAAATACTGTTAGCACAACTAACAGAAAGGATGCTACAGATGAATAACGATACCATAAATTTGCTCAAAGAATGTAATTCCGGTTGTAAATGCGCCACCAACAGCATGGAACAAGTAATGCCGTTTATCAAAGAAGATTCGTCGCTGAAAAAACTGATTGACAAGTACAATGAAAAACACATTGACATCGGCGATGAATGTCACGAATTATTAAACGCGTGTGATAAAGATGAAAAAGATCCGCCCTCACTGGCAAAGGCGTTTTCGTGGGTATCTACCGAGATGAAATTAATGCTCGACAGTGACACGAAAAAAATTGCCGGCATCATGTTTGACGGTTGCAGTATGGGCATCAAATCTCTCAGCGGCTATTTGAATCAATACACCGATGCTTCCGAAGATAGCCGTCGTCTAACGCGTAAACTTATCGATATTGAACAAGATTTTATGAATGAACTGTTGACTATGGTATAAAACAAGCCGTCTGCACCTTTGCAGACGGCTTTTCGTTTTGTTTAGAGAATAACGTAGCCTAATTTTTTCATTACCTTTTTAAGGGTTTTTCCGGCAACGAACGAAGCTTTTTCTGCCCCTTCTTTCATCAATTGTTCCAATTGTGCTTTATCTTTCATCAGTTCGGTAAAACGTGCTTGCATCGGTTGTAATTCCAACGCCACCGCTTCGCCAACAGCGGTTTTGAAATCGCCGTAGCCTTTGCCGGTAAATTCGTCTTCAATGGCTTCCAGCGTTTTACCGGTCACCGCCGAATAGATTTCCATCAAATTGTTAATACCGTCTTTGCCCTCGGCATAGCGTACTTTGGCTTCGCTATCGGTTACCGCACGGCGGAATTTGCGAAGAATGGTATCGGCATCGTCTTTGAGAGAAATAAATGCGTTTTGGTTTTCGTCGGATTTCGACATTTTTTTGGTAGGATCTTGCAACGAACACACACGCGCACCGGTTTTCATAATATACGGTTCCGGCACGGTAAAGGTGTTGGGATGAAGATTGTTAAAACGCAGAGCAATATCTCTGGTAAGTTCGCAGTGTTGTTTTTGGTCGGCACCTACCGGCACGTAGTTGGGTTGATATAATAAAATGTCAGCCGCCATTAACACCGGATAGGTAAACAAACCGGCATTGATATTGTCGGCATGCTTGGAAGATTTGTCTTTAAATTGTGTCATGCGGGATAACTCGCCAAACTGCGTATGACAAGAAAGCATCCAACTGAGTTGAGCATGCTCCGGCACTTGCGATTGCACAAACAACAACGATTTTTCCGGTTGTAAACCAATGGCAAGCAACAACGCAAAGGTTTCGTTAATTTGTTGACGCAGTTTAGCAGGTTCTTGGCGAACAGTAATAGCATGTAAATCCGCTACGGCATACGCACATTCAAAAGTGTCTTGCAGTTGTACCCAGTTACGCAACGCTCCCAAATAGTTTCCCAACGTGGGTGTTCCGGTAGATTGAATACAGCTCAAAGCACGCGGTTTTCGTTCGTTTTCGGTATTAACAACGGTATTTGACGTGGTTTCCATAAAAATTCTTACCCTTCTGAAAAAACTTTTCTATATAGTACCACACTTTCATTGACTTTTGCAACCAAAACTTGTAAAATAAAATAGTATATGTGTTAGGCTGGCGAGAACCAAACCACTTTACGGTTTCGCTCGCCGCCTTTATCCGCGCAGGTTTGCGCTCGTTCTTGCAAGGCAACAGCCTTGCGGTAAACTCGCACTTCCCCGCGCAAAGAATTTGGCGGCAGAAACTCTGCTGACCTGCAAAAGTAAAAATTTTCGTGTTAGAGGAAGCCGAAAGACACAGGAACGCTAACGCATTTCAAGTGTTGAGGCAAACTATCACCGGAAATTTTGTTTTGCAGGCGTAAAGAGTTCGGTTTCCGCCAGCCTAAGGAGGATTTATTATGTCGGCATTACAAGAATTAGCAGAGCTCTTGTTCCCGGATGTTACACATACGCCGGAAGAATATGAAACTATCTATCCCCCGCGTTCCCTCAAAGAGGGGGCTCGGGTTACTCGAATTGCTCCCTCGCCTACCGGATACTTACATCTTGGTGTCTTGTTTACCGCCACGGTAAACTATCTTACCGCCCGTGCTACCGATGGTGTGTTCTTCTTCCGATTGGAAGATACCGATAAAAAGCGGGAAGTAGACGGTGGTGCCGCCGATATTTTGGCAGGGCTCCAACAATACGGTTTAACCGTTGATGAGGGATATCGTTCCCCTACTGAAGAAATCGGGATTTACGGTCCGTATCGCCAAAGCGACCGCGCGGTTATTTATCATACCTATGCCAAAGCACTTTTGTTGCAAGGTCTTGCTTATCCGTGCTTTTGCACACCGGAAGAATTAACCGCCGTCCGCGAACAACAAGAGGGCGAAAAACTGCGTACCGGCTATTACGGAAAATACGCTTCCTGCCGCGCTCTCACTCCCGAACAAGCTATTGAAAAAGTAAAAGCCGGTCTTCCGTACGTGGTGCGGTTGCGTTCTCCCGGTTCGGAAGAAAACCGTGTAAAATTCGACGATATGATCAAAGGCACCATTGAAATGCCCGAAAACGATCAAGACATCGTGTTGTTGAAAACCGACGGCATCCCCACTTACCACTTCGCCCACGCGGTGGACGATCACTTGATGCGTACCACCCACGTTATCCGCGGAGATGAGTGGATCGC
>JAGBSU010000131.1 GCA_017631705.1 Clostridia bacterium
AAATCGAAAAAAGTGTGCTATTCCCTTGTTTTTTCTTGAAAAAACAAGCGGTGTGTGCTATGCTATCAAAAAAGGGTCGGATTCTTTTGAGAAGCTGGGGAAACTATTTTGACGATAAAAACGAACAACCCTTGGACAATTTGGTAGACAGTTACAGCAACATCTCAATTTTTTGCACATGGCATTCGAGGAGACAGCATATTGCTCGTAAAAACGGATTGGTAGGAAATAATTTTTCTCGCGGAGGAATGACGTATCAAAAACCGGAGGGAACAATCGTAAAAAAACACTAACGTTTATTGTCAACTTATAAATACAAGGAGGGTTGTTGGATGATTCACGCTTGGGAAGAAAAAAGAGACGAAATAAGAGAATTGCTGGCGCAACGTCGTTTTCAAGCGGTGCGGTGCGTGCTGATCGAAATGAATGCTGTGGATATTGCGGCGTTGCTCGACACCTTGGAGGAAGAACAACAACCGTTTTTGTATCGGTTGTTGCCCAAAGAAACGGCGGCGGAAACGTTTGCGTATTTGGAATCTGAAACGCAAGAAACGTTGATTCACGCTTTTACGGAGCGCGAAGTGAAAGCGATTATGGAAGATTTGTACGCCGACGACGTAGCGGATATGTTGGAAGAAATGCCTGCCAATGTGACGAAACGATTGTTGCGTGCCGCTTCGGCAGAAAAACGAAAAGAAGTAAACCAGTTGTTACAATATCCCGAAGATAGCGCCGGCAGCGTGATGACAACGGAGTTTGTGGACTTAAAAGCCGACATGACAGTAGCGGAAGCGTTTCAATACATTCGCAAAAACGGGCCGGATACCGAGGCGATTTATACATGCTATGTTACCGACGAAAACCGCCAATTACAAGGTGTGGTTTCGGTGAAAGAGTTGTTATTGGCGCACGAAAACGACCGCGTCGGCGAACAAATGGAAACGCACGTTTTTTCGGTTTCCACATTAGAAGACCAAGAACAAGTGGCACAGTTGTTTGCACGATACGATTTGTTGGCGTTGCCGGTGGTAGATAGCGAAGGTCGCCTGGTCGGTATGATTACGGTCGACGACGTGGTGGATATTTTGCAACAAGAAACTACCGAAACCGTGGAAAAACTGGCCGCTATTACACCGACCGACAAAAGTTATTTCCGTACCGGTGTGTGGACGACGTTTTGCAAGCGTGTTCCGTGGTTATTGCTATTGATGCTTTCTTCTACGTTTACCGGTATTATCATCACCTCGTTTGAAAAAACGTTGATGAAATCGGTGGTGTTAACCGCTTTTATTCCGATGTTGATGGGTACCGGTGGTAACAGCGGTAGCCAAGCATCGGTGACGGTGATTCGCAGCTTGGCGTTGGGTGATATTCGGTTTCGCGATGCGTTTCGCGTGGTTATCAAAGAATCACAAGTTGCCTTTTTGTGCGGTGCCGTGTTGGCGGCGGTCAATTTTTTGAAGATGTTAGTAGTAGACAGCTGGTTGTTGGGAGTGGACGTTTCCACAGGTGTAGCGTTGGTGATTGCGGGAACGTTGCTGGCAACCGTGATGATTGCCAAAGTGGTCGGTGGCTTGTTGCCGCTTTTGGCGAAGCGTGTCGGTGTTGACCCGGCGGTGATGGCAAGCCCTTTCATTACCACCATCGTGGACGTGGTGTCGCTACTGGTATACATCGGTTTTGCGCAATGGATTTTGTATTGACAAGAGGTTAGCTTTGTTTTATAATGAAGAAGTCTTCGGGGCGGGGTGAGATTCCCCACCGGCGGTATAGCCCGCGAGCACTTCGGTGCTGATTTGGTGAAATTCCAAAGCCGACGGTACAGTCCGGATGAAAGAAGATGGTTTACGACGTAATTTTCGCCCCACAGATTTTCTGTGGGGCGTTTTTGTTTTTTGGGGGGATGGCAATGAATAAGCAAAAAGTAGCCGGCAACAAACAGTTAGTGGTTCTGGCTTTGGTTTGCGCCTTAGCGTACGTGAGCGTTACTTTTTTTCGCGTTCCGGTGGTACTTTTTTTGAGCTATGAGCCGAAGGATTGCCTGTTGGCCATTGCCGGACTGTTGTATGGGCCGATACCTGCTTTGATTGTATCGGTGACAGTATCTTTGTTGGAGATGGTTACTATCAGCAGCACCGGAATTATCGGCATGGTGATGAACGTGTTATCTTCGGCGTTGTTTGTTTGTCCGGCGGCATGGATATATCAGAGAAAACGCACGCTAAACGATGCGATTCTCGGCTTGGCTGCCGGAACGATTCTTATGTCCGGCGGCATGGTGTTGTGGAACTGGCTAATCACACCGCTGTATATGGGTATTCCTCGCCAAGCAGTGGTGGAGTTATTACTTCCGGCGTTTTTACCGTTTAACCTGCTCAAGGCGAGTTTGAACGCGACGTTGACGGTTCTGCTTTACAAATCGGTGGTTACCGCATTGCGCAAAGCGCATTTGGTTCCCGAACGAGAAACTGTGACGTCCGCTAGTTCGAAAAAGAAAATTTGGCTTATTGGTGCGGCGGTGTTGGCGGTGCTGGTGACGGCGTTGGTGCTTTGGCGCTTGATTCCGTAACGGCGGGTTTTTGGCGATTATCCGGATAGATACGAGTAGGGCGTTTATCTTTTTTTGGCATGATAAATCCTCCTTTTTTTATTAGTATCGGGCATTGCCGGCAGAATATGCAAAAAAACATTGACAAAACGACCATAAGAATGAGATAATAAAATAGTATATTATTATTTTAAAATAGATTTGTTCTAACAGAAAGAAGGGCTTTTATGAGCAAGTACACTGCTGCTGATATCACACGTATCGTAGAGGAAGAAAACGTACGGTTTATCCGCTTGCAATTTACGGATATTTTCGGTACGTTTAAAAACGTTGCGATTACGGCCAGCCAATTGCAAAAAGCTTTAAATAATCAATGCATGTTCGATGGTTCTTCCATTGAAGGTTTTGTGCGAATCGAAGAATCGGATATGCTGTTGCATCCAGATTACGACAGTTTTGTGATTTTTCCGTGGTGCGATGCTTCTTGCAAGGAAGCACGGCTTATTTGTGATGTGTATAAACCGGACGGCACACCGTTTGCCGGTGATCCGCGTAGTTTGTTGAAAAAAGTATTGGCGCAGGCAAAAGAAATGGGCTTTACCGCGTTCAACGTTGGTCCGGAATGCGAGTTCTTCTTATTCAACACCGACGAAGACGGACATCCGACCACCATCACCAAGGACAGAGGCGCTTATTTTGAACTTGGCCCTACCGATTTAGGTGAGAGTATTCGTCGCAAAATGTGTTTGGCATTGGAAGAAATGGGATACGAAATCGAAGCATCCCATCACGAAAATGCTAACGGACAACACGAAATTGATTTTAAATATACCGATGCACTCAAAGCGGCAGATAACATTGCCACTTTTAAATTGGCGGTGAAAACGATTGCCGATAAAAACGGCATGTATGCCACCTTTATGCCCAAGCCGGTTTACGGCAAAGAGGGTAGTGGTATGCACATTAACATGTCGCTAATGAAAGACGGCGAAAACGCGTTCTATGACCCGAACGATTCGCGTGGTCTCAGCGAAACGGCGTATCATTTTATCGCCGGCGTGTTGGAACATGCACGTGGCATCAGCGCGGTGACCAATCCGTTGGTAAACTCCTATAAACGGTTGGTTTCCGGCTACGAAGCACCGGTGTACATTGCTTGGTCTACCGGTAATCGCAGTCCGTTGGTGCGTGTTCCTGCCGGCCGTGGCATGAGCACTCGTTTGGAATTGCGTAATCCCGATCCGTCTGCCAACCCGTATTTGGCGTTGGCACTTTGCTTGGCTGCCGGTTTAGACGGTATTCGTCGTGGGCTTACACCCCCTGAAGCAGTGAATCATAACTTATACGAAATGACCGAAGAAGAATTAAACGAACAAGGCATTTGTCAATTACCTGCGGATTTGGAAGAGGCAGTTTCAGCCATGAAAAAGGACGGTTTGAGCAAAGAAACGTTGGGTGAGCATATTTTCTCTCGGTATGTACAGCATAAAACCGAAGAATGGGAAGAATATAAGATGCAAGTTACCCGTTGGGAAATTGACCGGTACTTGGCACGATATTAAGGAGGAACAGCATGAATCAATCCGTTATTATTACCATAGCCCGTCAGTCTGGAAGCGGCGGACGGGAAATCGGTAAACGGGTGGCAGAAAAACTGAACATTCCGTTTTATGATAAAGAAATATTGATGCATGCTGCCGAAAAAAGCGGGTTATCCCAAGAAGTTCTTTCATATTACGACGAGCAACCGACAAATAGTTTATTGTATTCTTTGTCAACAGGTATTTACTCGTTGAATGAGGCAGGCGTCGTGAATTATGCACAGCCGGTAAATCAACGCGTGTTTCAAGCACAGTTTGATACCATTCGCGAATTAGCGGAAAAAGGCTCTTGCGTGATTGTGGGGCGGTGTGCTGACTATGTGCTCGAAAACAACCCGAATGTTGTCAGCGTGTTTTTACACGGTAATTTAGAAGACCGCATTAAGCGTGTGGCAGAACACGAAGGTATTTCGTCGTCAGAAGCCAAAAGCTATATTAACAAAAGCGATAAAAAACGTGCCAACTATTACAATTTTTATTCCGGTAAAAAATGGGGTGTGGCTTCCTCGTATGACCTGTGTATCAATACCAGCGTAACCGGGTATGAACAAACGGCAGATTTTATCGCCGAATATGCCCAAAAAGTGATGAATAACAAATAAATCAAAAACGCCGTCCGCTTTAGCTGACGGCGTTTTGTTATAAATTTCCTTGTAAATTTCTTCTCTTTTGCGGCACACTACGAGTAGGCTGGCGAGAGCCAAACCTCTTTACGGTTTCGCTCGCCGCCTTTATCCGCGCGGGTTTGTACTTGTTTTTGCAAGGCAAAAGGATTTACGAGTATTTTAACGTAGCAGAGGCAGAAATCCGCCTGTGAAAATCGGGTTCGGATACGACTTCTCTGCTTAAACAAAGAGGAGAGATGAGCAAATGTCACCACGGGGAATGAAATTCGTAAAAGGTATGGGCATCGGTTTGGCAGTCGGATGTATGATGGGTGCTGTCGGCAGTCATTGTATGCGTAACGGCAAACGAGGTTTGCGCAAAAACGTCGGCAGAGCACTCAAAGATATGAGCGATTTGGTGGACCAAGTCGGGGAATTATTTTAATGAAAGCGGCAGAAAGAACCACGTTTCTTTCTGCCGCTTTTTTTTGTCAAGCAGACTTGTTGGTAACAAAAAGGCCAGTGATTTTCTTTTCGGCAAATTTAGCGCAAACGGCATGTGCCAAAAAGGTGATGATCCAAGTGACCGGATAGCATAAAAATAATCCTGCAAAAGTGGGAAAGGTTTGAAAAACGGTGAGCACCCACACAATCCGTAATCCGCAAGCACCCACCAAGGAAACCACAGTAGGCATCAACGAAAAACCCATACCGCGAATATACCCGGTCATGACTTCCATGAGCCCGCAAAGGAAATAGGGGATTCCCACAAAACACATACGTATCGTGCCGTATTGAATTGCTTCAGGGTTATCGGTATAAATATGAAGTAGCGGGTCGGCAAAAACGGCACACAGTCCACCAAGCATCAGGCCGGTGATAGAGACTAAGAGCAACGCGTATCGGCAAGAACGAGCCATGCGTTCGACCTGTTTTGCACCGAAGTTTTGAGAGGTGAAGTTAAGCGAAGCGTGATAAAACGCGTTCATGGCGACGTATATAAAGCCTTCAATGTTGGCAGCGGCACCGGCACCCGCCATGGCGATTTTACCGAAGCTGTTTACCGAGGATTGAATAATGACATTAGAGATAGAGAACAATGAACTTTGAACACCGGACGGCAACCCAATGCGTAAAATTTCTGACATCATTTTCGGATGAATGCGCAAATGCGAGAACACTAAGCGGATAGGGCTGCGTTCCTGGAAAAGGCAGCGAAGAACCAGTATCGCCGAAAGAATTTGCGAAACAGCGGTAGCAATCGCCACACCGGCAACGCCCAAATGAAAAACGATAACCAGCACCAAATTGAAGCCAACGTTGACAAGTCCGGAAATCAAGAGAAAAATCAAAGGGCGGCGAGTGTCGCCGTTGGCACGTAAGATGGCGGCACCGAAGTTATAAACCAAAAAAGCGGGCATTCCCAAAAAATAAATACGGACGTATAGTGCGGATTGCTCTAACACGCTGGCGCCTTGCTCGTCGGGGGTGCCCATCATGCGAAGTAACGGTTCGGCAAACAGCAAGCCGGCGATTAGCAACAGTATACCGCCAATAATACCTAATAATATAGAAGTATGCACGCTGCGATGCACTTTTTGAAGATGGCGAGCACCAAGATGCCGCGCGACGGTAGCAGAAACACCGGTGGAAACACCCAAGAACAAATTAACCAGCAGATGAACCAAGGAAGAGGTGGAGGTGACAGCAGCCAAAGCATCATCACCGGAAAATCGACCCACAACGATAATGTCAGCGGCGTTATAAAGCATTTGCAACAAACCGGTAGCCATGAGAGGCAGCGCAAATACAATCATTTTAGAAAACAAAGGACCGTTGCACATGTCGATGCTGTTCTTCTGTTTCATAAATGACCCCTCCGTTTCTTGGTACACAGTTATTTTAACATTTCCGTGCGAAAAGTCAATGCAACACGTCCTTTTTCTTGACGAGAGGGTAATCTTTTTGTATAATAAAACAACAGCATGAAAAGGAGTTTTTTTATGGGTAAAAGAGATATAAAAGAAAAGGAATATTCTATTTTGAATGCGAATAGTACAGACCTTGCGCCCGAGGAAGAGGACCAAATTCTCAGCAAAAAGCAAATTTGGAAAACGGTGGCAGTTGCCATAGCGGCCGTGGCTGTGCTGGCGGTGGTGCTGGTGATTGGCGGAATCGTTTCGGAAAATATACATCAAAAAGAATTGTTGCGTGAACCGAATGAGTCCATGGGTGCTTTTTATGCCGAGGAGACCACGGCAGAAATAGAAAAGGATATCGTTCACGCTATCGTCACCGAGGCATACTATACTAATGAAAAAGGATTACAAGTAAAACTCAATATGGCGAATGGATTAAAAGAGGACCAACACATTGACAGAATGTACATCACCATTCG
>JAGBSU010000132.1 GCA_017631705.1 Clostridia bacterium
ATAGAAGATATTCATCATATTGAGCGCGGTTATGAAGATTTGGTAGAAAAATTGCAAAAATTAGGTGCTAATATCCAGCGCTTTACAGAAGACGATGAACCTGCTTTTCAACAAGCATTGTAATTGACAGCGCACACCCATCGGTGTGCGCTTTTTTTGAGAGGATTTAGGCAATGGCAAGGTTTTGTTCCCTTTTTAGCGGCAGTAGCGGTAACTGCATATATGTCGGCACGGCAACCGCCGGAATTTTAATTGATGCCGGTGTGAGCGCTCGTCGTATGGAACGTGCATTAACAGACCGCGGTCTTAATCCGGCGGCGGTTAAAGCTATTTTTGTTACCCATGAACACACCGACCATACGGCAGGTTTGCGTGTTTTTCAAAAACGCTATCACACACCGGTTTTTGCCTCTGCCGGCACACGGCACGGTCTTGTGGAAAGCGGCGCTTTGCTTTCTTTGGAAGATTGCGAGGTTATTAAAAATACGGTAGAATTAGACGATTTTTCGGTCACTTCTTTTCGCACGTCGCACGATAGTTTGGAAAGCAACGGCTTTTGCATTACGCTTGCCGATGACCGCCGTGTGGGTATTGCTACCGATTTAGGGATTATGACCGATACGGTTCGTGAGCATTTATTGGGATGTGACCTCATACATATAGAATCCAATCACGATATTCGTATGCTGGAAAACGGTCCATATCCGTATCCTCTTAAACGTCGTGTTTTGTCGCTAACCGGGCATTTGTCGAACGATGCTTGCGCGGCAGAATTACCGGTATTGGTACAAAACGGTACCACACGGATTTCCTTGGGGCATTTGAGCAGAGAAAACAATTTACCGATGCTCGCAAGCGAAACATCAAAAGAACGCTTGCAATCGGCCGGTATGTGTGAAAACCGCGATTATTTGTTAGACGTAGCACCACCGGAAAATCAAAACCCTTACGTATTGTTTTAGGATGGATGATCATGTTGACCATTACCGTAGCTTGTGTAGGCAAATTGAAAGAGAACTATTGGCGTGAAGCTTGTGCTGAGTACAGCAAACGACTTTCTGCTTTTTGTCGTTTGCAAATAGTAGAAGTGAGCGAAGAACGTTTGCCTGACAATCCTTCTTTGGCACAAATCACGGCGGCATTGGAGGAGGAAGGTCACCGCTTGCTTGCTCGTATTCCGGCAGGCGCACCGATGGTTGCTTTGTGCATTGAAGGGCAAGGCGTAACTTCTCCCGAATTATCCAAACAACTCTCACAATGGGCAGTCGGCGGCTACAGTCATGTGGCATTTGTCATCGGCGGCTCGTGGGGGCTTTCGGATTTGGTAAAATCCTCGGCACAACTTCGCCTTTCCATGTCCGGCATGACATTTCCGCATCAGATGGCGCGCGTGATGCTTTTGGAACAGCTGTATCGTGCATTACAAATTTCAAATGGTGGCAAATATCATAAGTAAGGAGACTAACGATGAATGCTGCTTATTATTTAACACCGCGTAGTGAAGTCGGCTTTTTATACGATGATTTCACCGTTCGTCAAGGTTTGGAAAAATTAAAGCGTTCCGGTTTCGCGGCATTGCCCGTGGTAACGCGTAAAAATCAATATATCGGCACCGTCACCGAAGGCGATTTTTTGTGGTATCTGGTAAAAGGCGAAGAACAAAATGCCACCAAATCTTTGCAAGATTTAGAATCCGTCACGGTGCGTGATGTGTTACACATTGACCGCAATCCGCCGCTTCGAATTACGGCATCGGTGTCGGAATTGGTGCTCAGTGCCATGAATCAAAACTTCGTCCCGATTATTGACGATTTGGGCTCATTCATCGGCATTGTCACCCGTAAAGATATTATTCGTCATTTCTATTTATCTAATACCGAAAAGGAAACAGGATAACCGCCTTTAAGGCGGTTATTTTTTTGTTTGGCATAATTTTCCGTATCACTTCATAAAGATATAGCAACAAAACATGAAGTGGACGGAGGAAAAAGGATGACAGACAATAAAACCATTTATCAGGATATTGCGGCAAGAACGGGTGGGGATATTTATATCGGTGTGGTCGGACCGGTGCGTACCGGTAAATCAACTTTTATCAAACAATTTATGGATACGCTGGTATTGCCGAATATTGATGGTGACTATAACCGTGAACGCGCGATAGATGAATTGCCGCAATCGTCGGCAGGTCGTACCATTATGACGACCGAACCGAAATTTATTCCCGAACAAGGTGTTAATATCACCGTCAGCGGTGCCGTTGGCATGAAAGTACGCATGATAGATTGTGTCGGCTATGTGGTTCCCTCGGCACTTGGTTACATTGAAGAAAATGCACCTCGTATGGTAAAAACACCGTGGTATGAAGAAGAAATCCCTTTTAATATGGCGGCGGAGGTCGGTACCAAAAAGGTGATTTCAGAACATTCTACCATCGGCTTGGTAATTACGACCGATGGCAGTATTACCGAAATTCCGCGTGAAGAATATGCCGAGGCGGAAGAACGTGTTATTCGCGAATTGCAAGAACTCCATAAACCGTTTGCTGTTTTACTCAATAGCACACACCCGTACGATGACGAAACCAAAGCCTTGTGTCAAACACTTACCGACCGGTATGGTGTGCCGGTAACGGCGGTGAATTGTTTGGAAATCGGTGAAACAGAAATCCGTCAGCTTTTAGAAACGGTTTTGTTTGAATTTCCGGTACATGCCATCGGCTTTCAACTGCCGTCGTGGGTTATGGGTCTTGACAAAAACCACGCTGTTCGTCGCAGCATTACCGAAACTATTCGCACGGCAGTGGATGGTGTGGAAAAAATCCGCCATTTACAAGTGTTACCGGAGTTGTTGCGTTCATGCGAATATGTTCAAAGCACCGCTTTGAACAGCGTGCAGTTGGGTAGCGGAAACGGTGTTGTACAAGTGGATGTCAAGCCGGAATTATTTTATCAAATTTTGGGTGAGGTTACCGGTGTCCCCGTAGCAAACGAGGGCGAACTGATGAACCGTATGCGGGAAATGTCAGCGGTTTGTCAGCAATACGAAAAAATCAAATCAGCACTTGACCAAGTCAATACTACCGGCTACGGTATTGTGATGCCTACATTGGATGAAATGTCGCTGGATGAACCCGAAATTATTAAACAAAGCGGTCGATACGGTATTCGTTTGCGTGCCACCGCACCGTCAATTCACATGATGAAAGCCGATATTACCACCGAGGTGGCACCAATTGTTGGCTCGGAACGTCAATCCGAGGAGTTAGTGAATTATTTGTTACGCGAATTTGAGGAAAACCCCTCTAAAATTTGGGATTCCAATATTTTCGGCACATCGCTGTACGGATTGGTCAACGAAGGTTTGCACAATAAATTATACCGTATGCCGTCGGATGCCAGATTGAAACTTAAAGAAACGGTAGAACGCATTATCAACGATGGTTGTAACGGTTTGATTTGCATTATCGTATAATCAGGTTGTCCCGCCGGATACCGTTCGGCGGGATTTTCTTTTGATGGAGGAATAAAATGAGTACACATTCAACCCCACGCAAAATACCGATAAGTCTTTCGCTGACAGCCGTTCAATGTACGGCATGTGCGGTGATTTTGTTGATTACTTTGATTGTTCGGTTGGTCGGTGGTAATTTATTTATTGCTTTGCGTACCCTTTTTAAAGAAGCACTTACCGATACTTCGGTTATGCAAACCCTAAGTGACGGTGTGGGCGGTACAACTTTATCGGTTGAAGAAACGGCCGTGACACAATTTGCCGAAATTTTTTCTTCGGCTAAAGCCGCCTTGCCGATACCGTACGGCACGCTGTCTTCACCGTTTGGCTATCGTAACGACCCGTTTACCAATGAACGGGGATTTCATAGCGGTGTTGATATCGCAGCACCGCAAGGCACCGATATTGTAACACTGTATGCCGGAACGGTTGTAGAGGCCTCTTATCACGACCGTTACGGGAAATATATGCGTATAAAACACGATAACGAAATAGAAACGCTGTATGCACATTGTTCTGTTTTGCATAAACGGGTGGGGGATAGCGTACAAGCCGGTGAAGTGATTGCCGAGGTGGGAAACACCGGATATTCCACCGGCAATCACCTACATTTAGAATTAAAACATGCCGGGATTTATTACAATCCGATAACGGCTTTA
>JAGBSU010000133.1 GCA_017631705.1 Clostridia bacterium
AGCCCTTGGTGGTCATACGAATCAGCGGATTGGGTGAATTGCCGATAGCAGCAACAACCATATCCACCGATAACTCATGGTTACTGCCGACAATTTCTTTGGGACGGCGTCTGCCGGAAGTATCGGCTTCGCCGAGTTCCATTGAAACACATTCGAGTGAAGAAACACGCCCTTGTTCGTCACCATGTATCGCAACAGGTGCGGTTAAAAACAAGAACTCAATGCCTTCCTCTTTGGCATGGTGAATCTCCTCCAAACGAGCAGGCATCTCTTCTTCTCCGCGGCGATAAACCACAAACACCTTTTCAGCACCCAAACGCTTGGCACAGCGAGCAGCATCCATCGCCACATTGCCGCCACCGACTACCGCTACGCGGTTTCCGTGCGGTGCAGGCGTATCGTATTCGGGACGATAGGCCTTCATCAAGTTAATACGCGTTAAAAATTCATTGGCAGACAGCACACCGGACAAGCCTTCTCCGGGAATACCCAAGAAAAGCGGCAAGCCGGCACCGGTGCCGACAAATACGGCTTCAAAACCTTGTGCCAACAATTCGTCAATGTCCAAAATGCGACCGATAACCATGTTGGTCTGAATATCCACACCGGCATCTTTGAGCGTTTGGATTTCGCGCTGAACAATTGATTTGGGTAAGCGGAATTCCGGAATACCGTACATCAGCACACCACCGGCGGTGTGAAAGGCTTCAAATACGGTAACGGAATAACCGAGTTTATTCAAATCCGCAGCGCAAGTCAGGCCAGCAGGGCCGGAACCGACCACCGCTACCTTGTGACCGTTGCGGGGAGGTTGGGTTGTGGTCTCTTGTGCCGATTCTCTGTGAGTATCGGCGGCAAAACGTTCCAAGCGACCGATGGCTACCGCTTCGCCTTTGATGGCACGCACGCATTTTGCTTCGCATTGGTGCTCTTGCGGACATACGCGACCACATACTGCCGGCAAGCCGTTGGTTTCGTAGATGGTTTGGTAGGCGCCTTCAAAGTTACCGTTAGCAATTTGGGCGATAAAATCCGGAATTTTGACATTCACGGGACAACCTGACACGCATGGACGATGTTTGCAGTTTAAGCAGCGTTGTGCTTCACTAACTGCCATTTCGGCCGTGTAGCCTTTTGAAACCTCTTCAAAATTACCGGCACGGACCTTGGGATCTTGTTCCGGCATCGGCGTTTTGTTTTGTTGATTGTTGATAGCCATTGATTAGCGCCCCTCTAAAAATGCCATGCGGCATTCGTGTTCTTCTTCCTTATACTGGGAAAGCCGTTTCATCGCTTCATCCCAATCCACTTGATGTGCATCAAATTCCGGACCGTCGACACAAGCGAATTTGGTTTCGCCACCGACGGTTAGGCGGCAACCGCCGCACATGCCGGTACCGTCAATCATAATCGGGTTCATGGAAACAATAGTGGGGATTTTATACGGTTTGGTCACGTTGGCAACCGCACGCATCATGGGTAACGGACCGATAGCGATAACCAAATCATATGATTCGCCGGCATCCAGCAGTTCTTGCAATTTATTCGTAACAAAACCTTTGTTACCGTTGGAACCGTCGTCTGTCATAACAAACAGTCGTGTGCTGACTTTGGATAGTTCCTCTTCCAACATGATAATATCACGGTTACGGAAACCGGCAATCATATCCACGTGCGCACCCAAGCGATGCAAGGCTTTGGCTTCGGGGTATGCGATAGCGCAACCAACACCGCCGCCGACAACCGCTACACGGCGGTAACCTTCCAGTTCGGTCGCTTTTCCGAGAGGACCGACTACGTCTAAAAGACTATCGCCGATTTGCAAAGTATCTAACAATTCGGTGGTCTTCCCCACCTTTTGATACATAATCGTAATAGTTCCGCGTTCGGGATTTTCGTCTGCTAACGTTAGCGGAATACGTTCACCCGTTTCGTTCACACGCAAAATGATAAACTGCCCCGCTTTGCCTTTGGCGGCAATCAGCGGCGCTTCTATCTCTATAAGCGAAACAAACGCATTCAGTGTCTGTTTATTAACGATTTTATACATAGTATCACCCCATTTGATTTATTATGTTATCACAACTCTCTATGAAAAGCAAGAAAAAATCCCTTTTTATCTCATTTGGTTATTTGTGGCATCGTTTAAGATGTAAAAAATAGGAGTGTTCTCACTCCTATCTTTCTTTTTTTATTTAGTTGCCGCACCGACAATCACCGCGGTGGTATCTTTGATTAAAAATCGTGCCCGCTAAATCTTTCCAAATCAGTTCCGATTCTGTCATAATCAGATAGCTATGCGGGGAATTTTCTTTCGGGATACTCACCGAGCCGGGGTTAACACAAAGCACACCGTCTTTATCCACACAGCGCGGAATATGGGTGTGCCCTTGCAAAAGAACACTCCCCTTTTTAAGCGGCGGTAAGTTTTCTTCACCGTAACCGTGTCCGTGGGTGATAAATACCGTGCAGCCCCCTACATACAACCACGCATAATCGGCAAGAATAGGAAACTCGAGTACCATTTGGTCTACTTCGGTATCGCAATTGCCACGCACGCATAAAAGCGAGTCTTTGACGGCGTTTAATTGTTCAATCACCGATTTCGGTGCATATTCTTCGGGTAAATCGTTGCGCGGACCGTGGTAGAGAATATCCCCCAGCAGTACCAATTTTTCGGCTTTTTCACGCCGAAAAGCCTCCAGTAGTTCACGGCAATATTTTGCCGAACCGTGTATATCCGAAGCTATCATAATCTTCATACATTCAACTCCCGCCAGCTTAAAGCAATATCGGCAACCGTGTGGCCAGTTCGCCCAAATGGTCGGCATATCCATCCATTACCAACCGACAACCGGTGTCGTCGTATTCTACTACCGTGACCGAACTATTGGGAACGTAGGGAATGTTGTTAATCCTTTCCCCTGTCCACTTGGCAAACAAGGTACGCAACACTTCGCCGTGTGTGACGATACATACCGTTTTGCCGTGATTTTCTGCCACAATGGCATCCACTGCGGTGGTGATGCGCCCGCTTAATTGTGCCATGCTTTCCCCACCGGGGGCATAGGCGCTTTCGGAGTCGGTTGACCACAAAGCGACTTCCTTTGGATAATTGCTAACCACCGTATCAAACGGTACGCCTTCCCATTCGCCGAGATTGATTTCGCGCAGTTGTTCGTTTTTGATAACGGACAAGCCGTGGCGTGCGGCAATGGTTTCGGCCGTATGCAAGGCACGGGATAAATCGCTGGTATATATTTTGTCTATTGTATAGTTTTCTAAATAGACAGCGGTAAGGCTTGCTTGTTGTTTGCCGACTTCGGTGAGTTTGGCATCGTAAATACCGGCAAAGATATTCTTTTCGTTTGTTTCGCTGTATCCGTGCCGTACGAAAATCAATGTTGTTTTACTCATACGCTTACCTTTCTATCGTATAGGTGCCGGACGAAATCCGCAAACACCAAAAAATTGACCCTGTTTTGATTTAATCGTACCACAGCACACAAATTTTTTCAAGGCTTTGTAATATTTTGTTGACATTGTTTTTAAGTTGTGGTATTCTATTAGCAATTGATAGAGGCGCGATATGCAAAGAGTACCGTTTCACCGAGTTCGGCAGAACATTGTGTTGCGGGAAAGGGGCAGTCGCCGAAGGTGCTCTCCGGCGGGAGGGTGTCTGGTAAACGGAATAACATCCGGTTTACTGTCGCAGTTTTACTGCGGAGTGCTATCTCGAAATATTAAGTCCTTTTAAATGGATTTATATTAGCAGAGATAGTTGTGCTGTTGCAACTGTCTTTTTTTGTTGGGAGGAATTTTCATGAAAAACACGGTATTCACAGGCACCGCCACAGCCATCATCACCCCGCTGAATGCACAAGGTGTTGATTACAAGAAATTTGCTGAAATGATTGAATGGCAAATCGCTTGCGGTGTCGATGCGATTGTCGTTGCCGGTACAACCGGTGAAGGCTCCACGCTGACCGATAACGAACACAAGGAAGTTATCCGTTTTTGTGTCGAGCAAATTGCCGGCCGTGTGCCGGTGATTGCCGGTACCGGTTCTAACGATACGGCGTATGCGATTGATTTGTCGAAATATGCGTGCAAAGTCGGTGCCGATGCGCTGTTATTGGTGACTCCGTATTACAACAAAGCCACGCAAAAAGGTTTGTATGAGTCGTTCAAAGCAGTTGCCGACGTTTGCGATAAACCGTGTATTTTATATAACGTGCCGAGCCGTACCGGTTGCAACCTACTTCCCGAAACGGTGGCTCAGCTTGCCAAACACCCGCGCATTGTGGCGATTAAAGAAGCCAGCGGTAATCTTTCGCAAATTGCGAAACTTATCTCTTTGTGCGGTGACGAGATCGACGTATATTCCGGCAACGACGACCAAATCGTTCCGATTATGTCGCTGGGCGGCAAAGGTGTTATTTCGGTTTTGTCTAACGTAGCACCCAAAGAAACGGTAGAAATGTGCCGCCGTATGTTGGACGGTGATACTGCCGGTGCTGCCAAGTTACAATTGGAATACATCGAACTGGTTGATGCGTTGTTCTGCGAAGTCAACCCCATCCCCGTGAAAGCCGCTTGCGCCGCTATGGGATATTGCGAGAATTACTTGCGCTTACCGCTGACTCCCATGGAACAACAAAACGAAGAAAAATTACTTGCTGCGATGAAAAAGGTCGGCATTTTAGGAGAATAACTTTGAAACACAACGATTTTCTTTGTCATAACATAACGGCAACCGAAGACGGTACGCTGTTATTTGCCGGTCAGGATACCACCAAACTGGCGGCACAATACGGAACACCGCTGTATTTGATAGATGAGGACCGTATTAGAGAACTTTGCCGTATTTATAAAAACGGCGTTCAAAAAGGATTTGGCGATAACGCCAAGGTGTATTACGCTTCCAAAGCCGCTTCGTTTAAGCAAATGTATCGCATTATGCGTGAAGAAGGCTTGGGCGTTGACGTGGTTTCTGCTGGTGAAATCCACACCGCCGCCATGGCAGGATTTCCTATGGAAAAAGCGTGTTTTCATTCCAATAACAAAACGGAAGACGATATTGCCTATGCCATGGACCAAGGTGTCGGCACGTTTGTGATTGACAACGAAGAAGAACTGTATGATATCGACCGCCTGGCAGGCGAGCGTGGTATTAAGCAACGCGTTCTCATTCGCATCACGCCCGGTATTGATACGCATACATACGAAGCAATTAACACCGGTAAAGTGGATTCCAAGTTTGGGTTTGCAATTGAAACAGGGCAAGGTGCCGCTATCACCAAATTGGCGCTCACGTTTTCAAACATTCATCTTGCCGGTTTCCACAGTCACGTGGGTTCGCAGGTGTTTGATTCCGATATTTATATCCGCACGGCAGATATTATGTTGGAATTTGTAGCCGAAATGCAACGCACATTGGGTGTGGTTACCGAAGAATTGGATATGGGCGGCGGTTACGGTGTGCGGTATACCACGGCCGACCCGATGATTGACATTGAAGAGAATTTAGTTCAAGTCGGTACGTTTATGAAACAAAAAGCCGAAGAATTGGGAATTACGTTGCCCGTTATCAGTTTTGAGCCGGGCAGAAGCATTATGGCGGATGCCGGTATGACACTGTATACTGTCGGCACACTAAAAACCATTCCCGGTTACAAAACC
>JAGBSU010000134.1 GCA_017631705.1 Clostridia bacterium
ATGGTTTTATTGTATACGATTTTTCGTTTTTTCGCAATACTTTTTCGCAAATTCTCTTTTTCTTGCGTAAGTGGCGAGAATATGGTACAATATTTTGTAATTTCAAAAGGAAAGGCGATTGGGATATGTATTCGATGGAACAGCCACCGGTGATTTTTGAGTCGCCGTGGCAGCAGGAGCACCGAAAACTGAAAAAAGACGGAAATTTTACAGGTGGGTTATTGCTGGCACTGTTAGTCGCCGAATTGCTGGTGTCTGTGGGATTAATGATTTTTGCATCTTTAAATGGATGGAATCTTTCTGCTGAGGGCTACGGATTAGGAAATACCGCGTATATGATTGTCAATATGGGTGTATACATATTATTTTTGGTGGTGCCGACAGCGTTGATAACACTGTTTTCTCGTCGCCGAATTGACGTGTTTCCTGCTCGAAAAATCAAAAAATCATTGTTGGTCACTTGTGTGGTCGGTGGTATGGCTTTGGCGGTACTGTCCAACATGATTACCGGTTGGTTTGTCACCGGTATGGAATTTTTGGGTGTACCGTTGCCGGATTTTCCCGAAACCGTAGAACCAACGGTTGTCAGTTTGTTGTTGAACATTTTAGCAACCGCCGTGTTGCCGGCGTTTGTGGAAGAATGGATTTTCAGAGGTTTTGTGTTTGGTTCCTTGCGAGCACACGGCGACGGCGTGGCGGTGGTGCTTTCGTCATTGCTGTTTGGGTTGTTCCACGGGAATTGGGTGCAGATACCGTTTGCTTTTATGATAGGATTGGTGCTGGCATATTTGGTTGTGTTAACCGACAGTATTTGGCCGTCGGTGTTGTTGCATGGTGTCAACAATCTGATGTCGGTTTTGTTGTCTTTTATGGGGCTATATGTGTCAACGGAAACCGCCAACGTGATGACGACAACGGTGTTTTTGATTGTGTCGGCAATAGGCGTGGCTGCTTTGGTGCCGTTTTTGGTGCATCACAAACGAGCACTGCCGCCGATTGGTAACGGTGTATCGCTGTTTACGCCCGGTCAACGGTTTAGCAAACTACTGACGGCACCGGCGATGTTGATTGCCGTTATCGGTATGCTGTTATTGTCGATGGCGGTATAACGGAGGTGTGCCATGACAGATAAAGAATGGATGGAGCAAGCGCTTTTGTTGGCAAAAGAAGCCGCCGACGAAGGCGAAGTGCCGGTGGGTGCTATTGTTGTAAAAGACGGAAAGATTATTTCCACTGGTCGTAATCGGCGCGAAACGGCACACAATGCGTTGGCGCATGCCGAGATAGAAGCGCTAAACGGTGCTTGTGTCGCTTTGGGCGGGTGGCGGTTATCCGGTTGCACGCTGTATGTCACCTTGGAGCCGTGTCCGATGTGTGCCGGTGCGATTATCAATTCTCGTGTTGACCGTGTGGTGTATGGCGCAGACGACCCGAAAGCGGGATCGTGTGGGTCGCTTACCAATTTGTTTGCGGTGCCGTATAATCATTCGCCAATGGTGGAGCGCGGTGTTTTAGAAGAAAACTGTGCCGCGGTACTGCGAGACTTTTTTAAAAACCTGCGCAAGAAAAATCAAAATGGAAAAGAATTGTCAAAAAAATAACAAAAAAAGGAATAAATACCTTGCGTTTCACGCGGTTTCGGGATATAATAAGGAACGTATTAAAAATCCGAAAGGAGTTACACTATGAACTATTCTCATGAAGTAGAACAAATGTGTGTTGTCAAAAAAGGACCGCATCACGGTCCGGCACCCATTCCCGAAGAGGGTAAATGGGTAAAATCCACGCAAATTGCCGATATTTCCGGCTTGTCGCACGGCGTGGGTTGGTGTGCACCCCAACAAGGTACCTGCAAACTGACATTGAACGTCAAAGACGGTATCGTAGAAGAAGCGTTGGTGGAAACCATCGGTTGTTCCGGTATGACGCACTCGGCGGCTATGGCGGCGGAAATTCTGCCCGGTAAAACGCTGCTCGAATGCTTGAACACCGACTTGGTGTGCGATGCTATCAACGTTGCTATGCGCGAAATTTTCTTGCAATTGGTATACGGTCGTACCCAATCCGCTTTCTCGGAAGACGGTTTGTCGATCGGTGCCGGTTTGGAAGACTTGGGTAAAGGCTTGCGTTCACAAGTCGGTACGATGTACTCCACCAAGAAAAAAGGCGTTCGCTATTTGGAAATGGCAGAAGGCTATGTCACCAAAATTGCTTTGGATGACGAGGGTGAAGTGATTGGTTATCAATTTGTCCGCTTGGGCAAAATGTTGGAAGATATCCGCCATGGCATGGAACCCAACGAAGCTTACACGAAAAACATCGGTCAGTACGGTCGCTTTGATTTTGCAGCGAAGTACATTGACCCCCGTGAAGAATAAGAGGAGGGTGCAAAATGGCAAACGATGTGAAATTTGAAGGCAAGGATAGACGCCTTGCGAAAATCGAAGAATTTTTGGCCGCTAACGGCTTAGGTTCTATGGAAGACTGCCGCGATCTTTGCGAAAGCAAAGGCGTAGACGTGAGCGCCATTGTAAAAGGCGTACAACCCATTGCTTTTGAAAATGCTGTGTGGGCATACACCTTGGGTGTGGCTTTGGCATTAAAACGCGGCATCAAAGATGCTGCCGAAGCTTCGGCGGTTATTGGCGAAGGCTTACAAGCTTTCTGTGTACCCGGTTCGGTTGCAGAACAACGTAAAGTTGGTTTGGGTCACGGCAACTTGGGTAAAATGTTGCTTTCGGAAGAAACCGATTGCTTTGCGTTCTTGGCAGGTCACGAATCTTTTGCGGCTGCCGAAGGCGCTATTGGTATCGCTCGTACGGCAAACAAAGCTCGTAAGAAACCCTTGCGCGTTATTTTGAACGGCTTGGGCAAAGATGCAGCGTATATCATCAGCCGTATCAATGGTTTCACCTATGTGGAAACTGAATACGATTTCTACACCGACGAACTGAAAATTGTTCGTGAAAAAGCGTTCTCCGACGGCGAACGCGCCAAAGTAAAATGCTATGGCGCCAACGACGTTTCGGAAGGTGTGGCTATCATGAAACACGAGAAAGTGGAAGTTTCTATCACCGGTAACTCCACCAACCCGACTCGTTTCCAACATCCGGTGGCCGGCACTTACAAAAAGTGGACCATGGAAAACGACAAGAAATATTTTTCCGTGGCTTCCGGCGGTGGTACGGGCCGTACCTTGCACCCCGATAACGTGGCAGCAGGTCCTGCTTCGTACGGTTTGACCGATACGATGGGTCGCATGCACGGCGATGCGCAATTTGCGGGTTCGTCTTCCGTTCCGGCTCACGTGGAAATGATGGGTCTTATCGGTGCCGGTAACAACCCGATGGTCGGTATGACTGTTGCTTGCGCTGTGGCTGTTTCCGAAGCGCTCAAATAAGTCTTACCAATCAAGGCGTTATGGGACTTTTGAAAGCTTTTATGCCGTCTTTGGTTCCTGAAAATTATAAATCATAAAAACAAAGTTGGACACATCATGTTACGGTTTTGATCGATGATGTGTCCATTTTTTATGTGAGATTTTGGAGATGTAATCTGTCTAAATTTAGAGTTACATTTTTATTTTCTTAAAAGTGTCACCCATCATTGATTATCCAACAAAAAATGGGGAAACTCAAACTTTTTTATCTTGACAGCAGTAGGGAAAACGCAGTATAATAATGAAAATGTGCAAATATTTTGATTTTTTACAGAAAGTAGGAAGAAAACAATGAAAAAGATTGCTTGTATCGGAAGTATTACAACGGATATTTTGGTAAAGCCAGCTGATGCCATTCCGGCTCCTGGCGTGTTGCAATCGGTGGAAACCGTGCAAATGCATGTGGGTGGTTGCGCTTCCAATGCCGCGATGGATTTGGCGCGGTTGGGGATTCCTTCGGAACTTCTCTGCTTGGTCGGTAAAGATAATTTTGGCGATTTTGTCAAACGTTCTTGTGAAAAAGCAGGCGTTGGGGTTGCCGGTGTGCGTGCACGCGAGGGTGTGCCGACTACCGGTTCGGTGGTTTGCATCGGCTCGACCGGTGAACGCAGTTTTTTGTATTGTGACGGAAGTACCGCCGCTTTTACGGAGAACGATGTTGACGAGGCGGTGTTGCAATCGTCCGACATTATTTTCGTCGCAGGTGCCATGTTGTTGAACAGCTTTGACGGCGAACCGTGTGCACGCGTGATGAAGCGTATGCAAGAAGCCGGCAAATTTACCGTAATGGATACCGCATGGGATTCTTCGGATACGTGGTTACCGAAAATTGAAGCCGTGTTGCCGTATTTGGATTTGTTTATGCCCAGCTACGACGAAGCGGTTAAACTGACCGGCGAAACCGATATTGATCGTATTATCGATTTCTTCTTTGATAAAGGTGTGCGCACTGTGATTATCAAATGGGGTAGCAAAGGTGCTCGTATCGCTGAAACACGCGAAGAACGGTACACATTACCCGCGTACAAAGGCATTAAAGCGGTGGACACCACCGGTGCCGGTGACTCGTTCTGCGCCGGCTTCTTGGGTGGCTTGGCTATGGGCTGGAATTATCGCAAGAGCGGCAAGTTTGCCAATGCCGTTGGCGCACATTGCGTGATGGATATCGGTGCCGGCGGTGCTATCGGTACCGTGGACGAAATTGTACAATTTATGCAATCGCGTGCCGACGAAATCGCCTTAGAAGACTGATAACATTTTTTGGAAAAAGAGGAAAAACTAAACACATTTTACAAAAAAATGTCGTCTTTTTTACAATTTGACAGAAAAATGCTAATCTATTGCAACATTTTTACTATATTTTTTGCCAAAAACAAGTATAATGTTAGTAATGATAGTTTCGCCTTTTGGTAGGTGCGTTTTCAATGCTCGGTTACGGTGAGAAAAATCTTGTCGAAAAGAGCATGGAGAGCGCGATTTTTGCTGTGAACTTTTTAGTAAGGGTGTGTAGTAATGAAACAAAATCAAATGCTGAAAAGGGTGTTAGCGGTTTTGCTGGCAATGGCGTTGTTGGTATTATCGGTACCGACTTGCTTTGCCGAGCCTGCTGAAGAAGAATCGGCTGCCGCAGAGGAAACGGTTGGCACCGAAGAAACTGTGGAAGGAGAAGCCACGGAGGGAGAGACTGAAAAAGAGGAATCTGATTCGGTCGGTACTTACATGGAATACTATGGCCTTCACGCCGATGACGAGCGTCCTTCGGATGAAATTGTTCTTTCGCAAGAGCAATTGTCTTCTGTGGCAGTTGCGGAGCAATCAATTGCGACACACGGCGACAAAAGCAGTATGGTCATCAGCAAAGATAACGCATTTTGCGAGTGGACGGTGGAAGTGCCTACAACCGGTATTTACCACATGTATTTTGATTACTATCCGCTCGCCGAAAGCGGTCGTGACATTACTTTGAGCGTCTTGATTGACGGAACAAACCCGTTTGTAGAAGCAGCCACATTGTCACTACCTCGTTTGTGGAAAGATGCTACGGAAATTCAATCCGATGATTTAGGAAACGATTTGCGTCCCTCACAAGAAGAGCGGCACGATTGGTTAAACGCCGCGTTCATCGATTTGCTGGGCATGTATCAAAACCCTTACTTCTTTTATCTTGAAGCGGGCGCACATACCGTGCGTGTGGAGCGCGTGCGTGAGGCATTGGCCATCGAGCGTATTGTGCTGAAAAACGAAGATGTGTTACTTTCTTATGATGAATATGCGGCGCAGTTCAATGCCGATAAAAAGCCGCAAGGCGTTCTTCATAAATTGGAAACAGAAACTCCGTACAGCAAGAGCAGTTCGACTGTTTATGCCGGTACCGACCACCAAGATGTAGCAACGACACCGAACCACCCGACAGACATGAAGTTGAATTTCATCGGCGGCGGCAACTGGTCTACCAACGGTCAAACCTTGACATGGGAAGTGCCGAGCGAAATAAACGGCAAGCCGGTAGAGGAAGGTTGGTATCAATTGGCTTTCCGTGCTCGCCAAAGTGCTAACCAAGGTATGATTTCTTATCGTTCCTTGTCGATTAACGGTGTTGTGCCGTTTGCTGAAGCTAACCAATTGGAATTCTATTACGATTCCGAGTGGAAGGTATATGCCGTCGGCGGCAAAGAGGTGAAGCCGGTATATCTCAAACCCGGCGATAAAATTTCACTTTCTTGCGTGGCGGGTGTCTTGTGCGATGTTTTACGAGAAATTCAACAAAGTGTGTTAACTTTAAACCAATTGTATCGTGATATCATCGTGATAACCGGTACGGCACCGGATATTTATCAAGACTATTATTTGGAAGATGAAATCCCCCATTTAAACGATATCTTATTGACCGAACAAAAGCGGTTTAATGATATTGCTAATACTATTATTGAAGTTACCGGTGAAACCGGTTCGCAGACCTCTGTTATTCAAAAGGCAGCTGAAAAGTTGGGGATTTATGCTTCAAAATCGTATGAAATTACCGCGAATTTGGCGCAGTTTAAGAGCAACATTGAAAGCCTTAGTTCCTTGCTTTTGACTTTCGGCGGTCAACCGTTGGATATTGATTGTATGTATTTTGTTCCTGTCGGCGAAGAACTGCCGAGCGGCCGCGTTGGATTCCTTGAGTCGGCAAAGTACAGTATTGCTAAGTTTATCGGTTCGTTCCTTAACGATTATCAAATTGAAAACGATGCCCGAAACAAGGTTACTGTTTGGGTTACTACCGGTCGCGACCAATTACAAGTGCTCAGTGCCATGGTGAAGGAGTTCACGAACAAAACAAAAATTCCGGTTCAATTAAATTTAGTGGACACACACGACACCTTGATTCAAGCGACGATGGCCGGTAAAGGTCCCGATGTTGCCTTGATGATTGGTTCGGAGTTTGTTGTTAACCTATCCATGCGCGGCGCGTTGGTGAACCTAATAAACGGTAAATTTGATATCGAGACCGAGCGAGAAGGAACCTATACGGAATCAGCTTGGAAACGATTCCGCTACTACAACGGCAAAGAACACGGCATTTATGCCATTCCGGAAACTTTAACCTGGCCGATTATGTTCTACCGCACCGATATTTTTGAAGAGTTGGATTTAACACCGCCGGAGACTTGGGATGAATTTTATGAGATGCTGCGTACCTTGCAAGGTCGTAACATGAACGTCGGTATGACGGAAACAGCCACAGCGGCCCCGGGTGTTTCGGGTAGTATCGATGTGTTCCAAAGCTTGTTATTCCAACGCGGTGGAACATATTATAACGATACTCTGACACAAACATTGTTTGACCAACCGGTCGCTTACGAATCGTTTGAAGATTGGGCAGAACTGTATTC
>JAGBSU010000135.1 GCA_017631705.1 Clostridia bacterium
ATTGGAATTACAGAAGACGCAACGCATTGTTATGCGGATCCCAATCTTTTGTCTCCCGATGTTCGAAAAATGCTCACACAGTGTTCCTATGAAGTGTCATTTCCTATCAAACACCCCCCCTATGTGGTGGAAGATGTGGATTTCGTAGAAGCTGATAATAAAGCTTATCAAAAAAAGAATAAATACCTAAAAAAAATACAACTGTTGATAAGCGCTCTTAAACAAAATCGGTGGGATATTATATTTGAAAAGATATAGAAAAAAGGCATCGGTTGAAAACCTCTAAGCAAAACAATGCCCCCGGTAAAAGAAAGGTGATTGTTATGATAGAACTTGATGAATTACAGCAGTATATCTATTCGGTTTTTACAGAATTTGATAGAATATGTAAGAAGCACGGTTTAAAATATTCCATGGAAGGCGGCACGTTGATGGGTGCTGTTAAATTTCGCGGCTTTGTTCCGTGGGATGACGATATTGATGTGGTAATGCTTCGGGATGACTACGAAACCTTTTTGAAAATTGCTCCCACTGAATTGGATGATCAGTATTTTTTACAGTCTTTTAATAACATTCCGCAATTCCCCTTGAATTATGCTAAACTTTGCTATAACGGCACCATGATTTGCGACTATGCATATTCCCATATTAAAAAGATGAATCACGGTGTTTTTATGGATATTTTTCCGCTGGATAACGTTGTTCCTAAAAAACTGTCGCTTCATTGCAGTTTGGTGGGGGTGCTTACCGGCGCACGGGTGACCAAATTAAAAATGAAAGCCACCGATAATCGGCTTAAAAAGGTGGTTTACAAATTGCTTTCTTTTTTACCGATGCGGTTGTTAATCAAAATGATCAACAAAGTGTGTACGCACTATAATACAAAAGAAACGGGATATATTTATGAGGTGTGTAATTCCAATCGTAAATTTCAACCGATGAAAAGTGAAATGTATCACGAATATACACAACTGAAATTCAGAGATGCTGATTTTATGGCAGTAAAGGAATATGACAGTTTCTTAAAATCTCGTTTTGGTGAACATTACGCAGAAGAAATGCCGCCCGACGAGGAAAGAATTTGTTCACACCATGAAACCGTGGTGTTCACCAATCAGAAGGAATGATGGCTTTGAGAAATAACAAACAAATAAAAGTCGGTGCGTTATTATCCTATTTTTCCATTTTTTTCAATATGGCGGCCGGCTTGATTTATACACCGTGGATGATAACGCAAATCGGGCAAAATAATTACGGGTTATATACGCTTGCCACATCGCTCATTACCATGTTTACCATTGATTTTGGTATGAGTGCGGCAACCACTTGCTTTATTGCCAAATACAATGCGGAGGGGAATCAACAAGCAATTAATAATTTGATAGGGCTTATCTACAAACTCTATCTTGGAATTAGTGCGATCATATTTGTCATTTTAACGGTGGTATATTTTGTTCTCGACGCCATATACGCACAACTATCGCCCAACGAATTAGAGACCTTCAAAATATTGTTTTTGGTGGTCGGTACATACACCGTTGTTTCTTTCCCGTTTACCAACTTAAACGGTATTCTCTCTGCCTATGAAAAGTTTGCTTCACTAAAGCTTTGCGACTTATTCCATAAAGTATTTATTATTGTTGCTATGGTTGTTGCACTGCTTTGTGGACAAGGCGTTTTTGCATTGGTTTTTGTTAATGCGTTATCGGGACTTCTTACAATACTGATCAAATTGATTATTATAAAGTGTAAAACACCGGTCAAATCCAATTTTTTATATAGTGACAAAAGTGTGCTTTCACAATTTTTTGGTTTTTCTTTTTGGACAACGGTATCCAGCTTAGCACAACGACTAATATTTAATATTACGCCAACGATTTTAGCGGCTGTTTCATTAAACGGAGCAGGGAACGTTGCTGTTTTTGGATTGGCAACAACTATTGAAGGATACATATTTACTTTTGCTACAGCCATCAACGGCATGTTTATGCCGCGTGTTTCCAAAATTGTGCACGATGGAAAAAAAGAAACGGAAATTTTACCGCTGATGAGTAAAATTGGCCGCATCCAGTGCTTGATTATTGGTGCTTTGGTGGTGGGCTTTATAGTTTTTGGACAATCTTTTGTTATCGATATATGGAATAAGCCAACCTTTTCCGATAGTTATCTTTGCGCTGTCTTATTAATAATTCCCAGCTTTTTCTATTTGCCAATGCAAATTGCACACACCACAATGATTGTGGAAAACAAAGTGAAAATCAGAGCGTATGTTTATATCGGTATTGGTGTTTTAAATGTGGTGCTGTCTTTGTTCTTGTCGAAGTATTTTGGTGCACTGGGTGCATCACTCTCAATTTTTATAGCTTATATGGTGCGTGTGATATTAATGGCAATTATTTACAAAAAAGTTTTAAAGATAAACATGAAAGTGTTTTTTAAGAAAACCTTCTTCAAAATCGCACCGTTGCTGCTACTGTGTTTGGTAGTTGGATTTTTGCTTGAAAGTTTCAACCCCCTTGTGAATAAATATCTTCGATTTGGCGCAAACGGACTGGTCTTTATTGCTTTTTTTGTGTTGTTGGCCAAATTGATTTTTATGAATTCATACGAAAAAAATTTATTTTTTGGGACAGTAAAAAAAGCGTTTCAAAAAATAACATCGCGGCGTGTTAATCGATAATTTTACAACCGAACCCCCAAAAAAAGGTTCAATCTCCCGAACATTCAGAAATGACGAAACAAGTAAGCAACCTTATTTACAGTTGCCGAAATCGAATTTTGTCGGGTGATATTTATGGCGTTACCACGCTTGATTGGATAGATAAACAATACCTTAAGAAGAAAAATCACTCGGTAAGAAAAGGAGGCTAGCCTATGCTGTTTTTCTTATTAGCCTTTATTGGCTTATGTCTGTATGGTGTAAAATTCAATTTAAAAAACAATTCTCGGTTTGAGGATTATTTATCGTTGGAAAAGACAACTTCAATTAAAGGGATTTTTATTATTATCGTTTTCTTTTCTCATTTCAACAAATATTTTACGCCGATTAACATGATGGATTCCCTTTACTTTAAGCTGATTTCTGAAATCGGTCAAAACATGGTGGTAGCCTTTTTGTTTTATTCCGGTTTCGGAGTGATGGAATCCATTCAAAAAAAGGGGACACCCTATCTGCAACAAATGCCGAAAAACCGTATGTTGCGAGTGCTTTTTGAGTTCCAAATTGCTACGATTTTTTCGCTGGTTTACAATTTTTTGGCGAATGAACAATTAAACTTTGAAAAAATATTGCTATATTTTATTTCTTGGGAAAATTGGTATATTTTTGCCATTCTGTGTTTATATACCTTTACATTTTTGGGATTTCGTTGGTTAAAGAAGAATCAGTATCACAAAGGCATATTCTTGGTAGCGTTGCTGACAGTGGGATATATTCTTGTTATGCGGCAACTCAAAAGTCGTTTCTGGTACGACACTGTTTTGTGCTATCCGTTAGGCATGTTGTGGTCCTTGTATAAAGATAAAATAAAGCTTCGCAACATTTATCAGTGGGGTGCCGCCGTTCTGTCGGTGTTGGTCGCAGCGGTATTGTTAAAAGTGTTTGCAAAAGAATCTTTAATTGCCGTTTTGATAGGTTTTTTACTTTCGTGTATTTTTATCGTGCTGTGCACCATGCGTATCTCTTTCCATAACAAGGTGCTATATTGGAGCGGTAAATATTTATTTGAAATCTATATACTACATCGAATTTTCCAATCGTTTGTTAAGGAAACCGGAATAATTACGTTCAATCTCTATCTTGCTTTTGTAATATGTGCAGTTTTAACGGCGGTTTCGGCATTTTACTTTGAAAAAGGTTTCAAAAAATTGTGGGGAAGAATCAGTACGTAAATTTCTTGCTAAAAACGTGTTAAAAAGGAGGTGTCACGGTGGAAGTTTCAGATGTTTTATTTTCGCTTTTGCGGTCAGCGTTGAATAAAATGCCCGTCGAAACGCAAACTTTAGACTGTTTGTCGGAAGAAATGCTTTCCGCCGTGTACCGCCTGAGCGAAAAACACGATATGTCGCACATGGTGGGTGGGTATTGTTTATCATAAAAGCACTGATTTATTGTGGATTTTATGGTGTCATCATCTATTTTATCGGCATGCAGCCGGATGAAAAACAATATCTACAATCTTTGTTGAAAAGAAAACGTTGTAGATAATTAAAAGATAAAAGGAGGGGTTAAAATGGCACGCCTGATACGTAAACTCAGAAAAATTTATAAAGGAATGTATATCTCTTTACGGCGTTTCAATTTAACAAGAGTGGTAAAAAACGATAAAAAATCTCATACCG
>JAGBSU010000136.1 GCA_017631705.1 Clostridia bacterium
ACAATGGGTAAGTAAGATAAAAATCGCCCATGGCGAACACAGAAAGAGGAGATACGCATGGCAGACGTGAAAAAGAAAGCAGCTGATAAACCGGTACCGTCGGAAAGCAAACAAAAAGCATTGGCGGCGGCGTTGGCACAGATTGAAAAGAATTACGGAAAAGGCGCTGTTATGCGTTTGGGCGAAAATGTAGGAATGAATGTGGAGACCATTCCCACCGGTTCGCTCACTTTGGATTTGGCACTCGGTGTCGGCGGCTTACCGCGTGGCCGTATTGTAGAAATTTACGGGCCGGAGGCTTCGGGTAAAACGACCTTGGCATTACATGCCGTGGCACAAACACAAAAGCAGGGCGGCGAAGCAGCGTACATTGACGTTGAGCATGCTTTGGATCCGGTGTATGCACGCGCTTTGGGTGTGGACGTGGATTCCTTGTTGGTATCGCAACCCGATACCGGTGAGCAAGCCTTGGAAATTGCTGAAGCGTTGATTCGTTCCGGTGCGATTGATATGGTGGTTATCGACTCGGTGGCCGCCTTGGTGCCTCGTCAAGAAATTGAAGGTGAAATGGGCGATTCCCATGTTGGCTTGCAAGCCCGTTTGATGTCACAGGCGATGCGTAAATTAGCCGGTGCGGTGGGTAAAACCGGTTGTGTTGCTGTGTTTATTAACCAACTGCGCCTTAAAGTCGGTGTGGTGTACGGCAATCCCGAAGTCACCGCCGGCGGTAATGCCTTAAAATACTATGCATCGGTGCGTTTGGATGTGCGTCGTGCCGAAACGCTCAAGGTGGCAGGCGAGCCTATCGGCTCGCATACTCGCGTGCGTATCGTGAAAAACAAGGTTGCCCCACCGTTTAAAGAAGCAGAATTTGATGTGATTTACGGCAAAGGTATTTCTCGTATCGGCGAACTGCTGGATTTAGCCATTAAATTGGAAATTATTCAAAAATCCGGCTCGTGGTTTTCGTATAACGAGGAACGCTTGGGTCAAGGCCGTGATAATGTTAAAGAACTGTTGGAAAATGACGTCGCTCTTGCCGCCGAAATTGAGGAAAAGGTGATGGCGATGATTAAAAACGGCAAAGCCGATGAGGCTGCTGAGCCGACGACAGCACCGGTGGAAATTCCGATTGGTGCGGCGGCACAATATACTGCCAGCAGTGCCCGTGCCAAAATTGATATTGCGGTGGATGACGAATGATTATCACCGCAGTAAAACCGACACGGCAAAGCCGTGTGGCCTTACTCACCGACAGCGGTGAAGAATTTTTAGTGGATAAAGCAACTTGGGAGGAATCCCCCTTTGGGGTGGATTCCTCTTTGTCGCGTGAAGAACTGGAAGAATTGCTTGTTGCCTCACAGCATCGTCGTGCAAAAAATAAAGCAATTTATTTGTTGTCTAAGCGTGATTATTCTCGCAAGGAATTGGAACAAAAGTTGTGTCGCGAGAAAGGAAAATACATAGCAGAAAACCGCGAAGCCGCGGCAGAAGCGGCTGCCACTATGGAAGAATACGGTTATGTAAACGACGAGGCCTATGCTAAACGCATGGCACGGCGACTGTGCTTAGAAAAATGTTATCCCCACCGACGTGCTGAACAAGCTTTGTGTGAAAAGGGGATTGCCCGTGCAACGGCAGCCGAGGCGGTTGCGGCTGTCGACGTAAAAGATTGGCAACTGGCACTTGAATTTTTGCAAAAAAAACGATATACTGTTTCCAATAGTCCTGAACAAAAAGGACGGATGGCGGCGGCGATGGCACGGTATGGTTTTTCGTATGAGGATATTCACCGTGCTATGGCGGCGTTTGCGGAGGATGAAAACAATGGTTAAAGTGGGAATGGTATCGCTCGGTTGCCCGAAAAATCAAATGGATGCAGAACTCATGTTGGCTAAACTCGAAGCGGCCGGATTCACCATTACCGCCGAAAGCGGTTTGGCAGATGTGGTGATTGTCAATACCTGTGGCTTTATTGAGGATGCCAAACGTGAGGCGATTGAAAATATTTTGGAATTTGCTCAACTGAAAAAGGAAGGGCAAATTAAAAAGTTGATAGTGACCGGTTGCTTGGCACAACGGTATCAACAAGAACTGTGCGCCGAATTACCGGAATGCGATGCCGTGTTGGGCCTTGGTGCCAATGCGGACATTGTTACAGCCGTGCGAGAGGTGTTAAACGGTGACACGGTGGCATCGTTCCCCGATTTGTCGTGTTGGCAGTTAGACGGCGACCGCCTGCAAACGACACCGCACTTTTTTGCGTATTTGCGTATCGGTGACGGTTGTAATAACCGCTGTGCCTATTGTGCTATCCCGTCGATTCGCGGTCCGTTACGCAGTCGTGAGATGGATGCCGTGTTAGCAGAAGCGCGTGTGTTGGCGAAAAATGGTGTCAAGGAATTGGTGCTCGTAGCACAAGACACCACTCTGTACGGTGCCGACAAAGGCGGGGAATCCCAACTGCCTGAATTGTTAGAAAAACTGTGCGAAATTGACGGTATTCGATGGATTCGCTTATTGTATTGCTATCCCGAACATGTGACGGACAAATTGTTGACAGTCATGGCAAAATACGATAAAATTGTTAAGTACATGGACTTGCCGATTCAACATGCATCCGGCAAGGTGCTCAAAGCCATGAATCGACCCGGCAACTGCGAGAGTTTGACGGCTTTGATGGCACATGTTCGTGAAATGGTGCCGGATATTGTGCTTCGTACAACGGTTATGACCGGTTTCCCCGGAGAAACCGAAGAGGATTTTGAACAGCTTTGTGCTTTTATCAAGGATGTACGGTTTGAACGGTTAGGTTGCTTTGCTTTTTCGCCGGAGGAGGGAACTCCTGCCGCCGTTATGGATAATCAAGTGTCCGACGACGTAAAAGAACATCGCCGCGACGTGGTGATGGAATTGCAATCCCGTATCGCCGCTTCGTATCAAGAAGCGCAGGTGGGTACGGTCAAAGAGGTTTTGGTGGAATCGTTTGATCAATACGCCGAATGCTGGTTTGGTCGTACGACCGGTGATGCTCCGGATATTGACGGGAAAGTCTTCTTTACCACCAAGAAACGCGTACAACCCGGCGATATTGTGCCAGTGCGTATTACCGAAGCCATGGATTGGGATTTAGTGGGGGAATGTATATGAATTTACCGAATAAGCTGACCGTATTGCGCATTATATTGGCACCGCTGTTTTTAGCGGTGGCATTATGGGAATTCCCCTTCCATTATGCGGTGGCACTGCTGGTGTTTATCGCCGCGGCGCTTACCGATATGTTTGACGGTAAAATCGCTCGTGCGCGTGGTTTGATTACCAATTTCGGTAAATTTTTAGACCCGCTTGCGGATAAAATGTTGACCACCGCGGCATTTTTATTGTTTATGGTGGTAGGTCAAATGAATGTGTGGGCACTTATGTTGGTGTTGACACGGGAGTTTATGGTAACTTCTGTACGCTTGATTGCTGCTAAAGACGGCAATGTGATTGCCGCCAGCATGTGGGGTAAAGCCA
>JAGBSU010000011.1 GCA_017631705.1 Clostridia bacterium
AATTGGCCCGGCAAAACCGTTACCAACGCAAGTGGCCGCTGTTCTTCCGCGAAGAACCGCTATGTTTTAGTGGACATTCCCGGTACATATTCCTTAATGGCACATTCCGCCGAAGAAGAAGTAGCGCGGAATTATCTGTGCTTTGGTGAGCCGGATGCGGTAGTCGTGGTATGCGATGCCACTTGCTTGGAACGCAACTTAAATTTGGCACTGCAAACAATGGAAATCTCCAAAAAAACGGTGGTCTGCGTCAATTTGGCAGATGAAGCCGAACACAAAGGAATTCATATTGATATTGCACAGCTTGCGCGGCGGCTTGGTGTACCCGTTGTCAGCACCGTGGCACGGCAAAAGAAATCCTTATCCTTACTGTTAGACACCTTAGATGACACCATCGCCTCCCCCGCCGTTTCACGGCGATGCGTCACCTATCCTGTGGCGGTGGAAAGTGCTGTTGCTTGTCTCGAACCACTTTTAAAAGATATTGTTAACGGCCGTTTAAACAGCCGTTGGGTAGCACTAAAACTCTTGGAAAATGACAATCGCTTACTGAAAGAAATCAACGGCTTTTTACAGACTGACCTTTTAGAAAACACAGCCTTACAGCAAGCACTCATCGAAGCACGGGATATTTTACAAGAAGGCGGCATCACCGAAAATGATTTTGAAGATGTGGTGGTATCATCGCTGATACACACCGCCGAAACCATTTGCCGTGATGTGGTGACCTATCACAAAAAAAAATACAATGACACCGACCGTCACATCGACCGAATTGTCACCGGAAAACGAACCGCCTATCCCCTCATGCTGTTGCTATTAGCCGTGATTTTTTGGTTGACCATTGTCGGTGCCAACTATCCTTCCGAATGGCTATCAGCACTATTCTCCAAAGGTCAGGAATATCTTTCGTCGTTTTTTGTATCAATCGGCACTCCCGCTTGGTTACATGATATTATTGTACACGGTGCGTATCAAGTCCTCACTTGGGTGGTGGCAGTCATGCTTCCGCCGATGGCCATTTTCTTTCCGTTGTTCACCTTGTTAGAAGATGTCGGCTATTTGCCACGCGTCGCCTACAATTTAGACCGTCCGTTTCACCGCTGTCATGCCTGTGGGAAACAAGCATTGACCATGTCAATGGGGTTCGGGTGTAATGCTGTCGGTGTGGTCGGTGCACGCATTATTGATTCTCCGCGCGAACGCTTACTCGCGATACTCACCAACAACTTTGTACCCTGTAACGGTCGATTTCCCACACTGATTGCCATACTGACCATATTTTTTATCAGCAGTACCGGTATAGCAAGTACTATCGCTTCCTCGTTACTTCTCACTTTGATTATTTTTCTCGGTATTTTACTAACCTTCGCAACCACCAAACTGTTATCCGTCACCTTACTCAAAGGAATCCCCTCCTCCTTCACGCTGGAAATGCCACCGTATCGCCGTCCGCAAATAGGTCAAATCATTATCCGTTCTTTATGTGACCGTACCCTGTTTGTGTTAGGCCGTGCCGTCGCTGTGGCCGCACCGGCAGGTATTTTGATTTGGGTGTTAGCAAATGTCACCGTCGGCAATATCAGTTTACTCACTCACATTTCCGATTGTTTGGACCCTTTTGCACGGCTGATGGGATTAGACGGCATCATACTGACAGCTTTTATTTTGGGGTTTCCTGCCAATGAAATCGTTGTCCCCATTATGTTAATGGCGTATCTATCGCAAGGGAGTTTGGTAGAAGCCGAAAATCTCGTGTTCATGAAACAAGTGCTTGTCGACAACGGATGGACATGGCACACTGCCGTCAGTATGCTGTTGTTTTCGCTGTTACATTGGCCGTGTTCCACCACGCTGTGGAGTATTCAAAAGGAAACCGGCAGTATCAAATGGACAGCTGTTGCTTTCTTTCTCCCTACCGTTATCGGCATAGCAGTTTGTATGCTGTTTACGGCATTGGTGAAATAAGAGAAAAGCGGTCGGGTATTCCCGACCGCTTTCTTTATTAGGAAAATGGGATTAATAACATCGTGCTTTCCTTTAACACATCCTCGCTTATCTCATTTTCCTCTTGCAACTGCCACGGCGAAGCATGCTCGGCTTTCGCAATTTCCCAAACACATTCCCCCGGTGAGGCAAAATAAGCCTTTAAGGAACAATGTTCCATCCCCGCTTCTCGCTTGTACGGTGCTGTTTCGTCAACGGATAACGCCGTCACCGCTAATATGCTGTTCGAAACCATACATTTTCGCAGAATGGATACTTGCAGTTGTAATTCCAACTGTTTGCCGTTTCGTGTATAATCACAATCAATCAGCGTAAACCAAACCGCCATCTGCTCACATGACTCTGAAAAATCACAAGAAAAATCAGCCATGCGCTCATAATACGAAAGAATGCCGTTTCCGTCACGGGTAACCATGCACACCGTCAAACGCCCATCGGCTCTCGCCGTTTGATTTTCGCAATGTGTTTCAGTCGGTACGATATCGCACCACACATCGACAATCTCGGCAATATCGCCGTCCGGCAACTCCACTAACTGCTTAATCAACTGATTTTCCTGTTGCAACGACACGATGCGTGTCGGGATAATTCGCTTAGTTTGCAGTTTCAGCGGATATTGCGTATGGAAAGCATCGGTTATCACCGCACACCGTTCTTCGACATAGGTACGCAGTACCAAGTTCACCTTCAAAGTGACCGATAATAAACTGTTGTCACCGTTTCCGTTTTGCGTGACATGAACATCACACAATAACAATTCCGCGTGACATTCGCACAGGGTTTGTTCCGATAACCCTTCTACATCAATAATTTGGCTGAACGGAATACGGTTTTTACTGCATCCCATCGTGCCGGTTTGTGTGTCGGCAACATAATAGGTTTTTAAGAGAATATCCCCCTTAACAATCGCCTTTTCCGGCAACTGTTTACATTCCGTTATCAAAACCGCCGCCTCGTTACGCAACAACTGTTCCGCCGGGAAAATCGTGCCGGTTTCCAAGACTTCGTTAATCGTAAACTGTTTTTGAGCATATTTGTCTTGTATAGTATGGCATAATTCTTCGCCTTTGCTAAAAAGACTGTTTTCTTCCGCCGCTGTGATAACCTCAGTCGGCATCAGCGTAACCGCTTTTAACCGTACCGCAAAAGCACCGTGAACATCGGCACCGCGCGGACCGGTGGCACGACAATTCACATAACCGGCTTTCCCCGTCAATGTAATATCGTCAGAGCTTTTCAAATCCTTCACGGTAAACGCCGCAGAAAACGGTTGCGAGTATTCAAAGTTACGCACACATCGACGTTCTTCATCCAAATACAATAATTGCAAATATACCGTTCCGTCTGCCACCACACGGTCACCGCTGATTTGATGCGATTGAATAACCGGCTTTATCAGACATTTCAGCACCGCGGCGATTTCCGGCAAATAATCGGGTAAAGTAAAACTGCAATCCACCGGGCATTCCGTCACATCATCAAATACCGTTTCCGGTACGGCAAGTGTACGGGTCATCGTTTTAGGTTCCATGCTTCTCTCTCCTTTTTACGGCTTTCGTTCTACCTCACTTATATGCATGGTTTCCTCACAATATGCAAATACCCCACCGAAAATTTCGGTGGGGTATGTAGTTTATGAAATTCCGTTATCACCTTTTTTGATTTTGAAGACACGCCGTAGAATACCTCCGAAGAATTTTGGACTTTTGACAATGACAATTTGCATACAAAATCCCCCTTTTCTGCTTAAGCAGAGAAGCCGTATTCGAACCCGATTTTCACAGGCGGATTTCTGCCTCTGCTGCGTTAAAATACTCGTAAATCCGAAAGGATTTACTGCGTTTTGTGCCTTGCATAGCCAAAAATCCGCTTTGTAAAAATTCTTCGACTCAAAACGAGCAGAATTTCGCGGGATTTTTGGTGCAGAGAAGTCGGCAAGGCTGGCGTCTGACGACGCCGATAATCCAAAAAGCACCGAAATTCTGCCGTTTTCAGCGTGTTCGGATATGACTTCTCTGCTTACTCAGCACCGAATCAAGGAAATCCCCGTCAGCACCAAGGATATGGCCGCTACAATCAAAATAAATCGTACCGGACAAATCACGGCAACCAATAGACCGGCTCCAAAAGCGGCAAAACAACCTCCATTACACTCTTTTCTTCTCACCGATACTCTCTCCTTTGATAATTTATGCGGCTGTATTAACAGAGTATTCAGTAAAAAGAAATGTGTGATTATCTTTTTATTAAGTCCATAAATCTTCCGACCAATCAATGCGTTTCGGTTCGGCTAATACCGCACGAACCGGCGAACCGTCGACACCACCGATTTTTATCGGTGCCGCCATTAATAAATAGGTTTCTCCGACTTTGGCATGTGTTAAATCCAAGCCTTCCAACAGCACCATACCTGTACCGAGTAGCTGACGATGCACTTCGGCAGAATACTCGTGCGGTGCTACCGATGGCTTTTCCACACCGAGCAAGATAATTCCCGCATTCGATAACACAAACGCCGCGCTGGGCGATAATTGGACGTCACCTTTGAATAACACGCGCTTTTTGCAATACGGCAATAATTTTTCCGCCTCGTCACCTAACAGTAACCCGTTACATTCCAATACCACGCATTCACCGATACACGTTTCCAACTTCACTTGATGAATCGGTGTGCCGTCGGGAATAAAATGTTTCGGTGCATCCATGTGCGTTCCGTTATGTAAGCAAGCGGAAATAGCAGAAGTATTGTCCGCATCCCCGAGCGAGATACGGGAAAGCGGTTGAATACGTGGAGCAGGGTCATTGCCGTATACCGGTGCGTTCAGTAATTCTCGGGTAATATCAATTAATTTCATCATAATCCCTCACTCTTCTTCATTTATTATGCCATACATCCCTCCAAAAAACAAGTTAAGAATTTTCGAGCATATAATAACCCGAAACTGCCAGGCTGGCGATCAGATCAAGTACATCTACGAGACTGATACCGATGTGGCTACCATTAACTTCATTGAAAAGGATAATGTAGTGGTTGGTAATAAGACTCAGAGTAACCGATAACAAAATCCACCTACTAATGGACTGCTTAAACATCAATTAATATTTAGTTGTTGATTATATCAAATTCCAATTGGTTGGGGCGGCAAATTGCCGCCCGCAAAACTTAAAAAC
>JAGBSU010000137.1 GCA_017631705.1 Clostridia bacterium
ATCCACGATGGCGACTATATCATGGTGGACGCTAGTTATACCGCCATTTATGTGATTCGGTGCATAAAACATCTGAAAAACATCACCCTGATTACCAACTCGGTAGAAATTTTATTGGAATTGGCCGATAAGCAGGATTGGAACGTGCTTTCCACCGGCGGCGCCTTAAAAAAAGGCGGACTTTCCTGGGTGGGCACCTCGGCCGAGCGTATGATTCGCGGATTCCACGTGGATATTGCCATTTGCTCCTCCAAAGGCTTGGATATCAACCGTGGAATTACCGATTCCAACGAAAAGGATTCACAAATTAAGCAAGCCATTTTTGCCGCCGCCGACCGTCGCGTTTTGGCGATTGACGGTACCAAATTTGATAAAATCTCGTTTGTGAAGGTGTGTGATGTCAAGGATATTGACACCGTCGTCACCGACGAAGCCCCCGCCGAGCGTTGGGCGGAATACCTCAAAGAAAACGATGTCGAATTGGTTTACTAGAGGAAAGGATGTTTTTCTTGAAAATCTTAGTCATTAACGCGGGCAGCTCGTCTCTTAAATACCAGCTGTTCGATATGGATACCGGTGCCGTTTTGGCAAAAGGTAACTGTGAGCGTATCGGTGACACCACCGGTGTCATCACCCACAAGCGTCCCGATGCCGAACCGTACACCGCCACCCCCGCTTTGCCGACTCATGACGAAGCCTTGGCCTTGGTGCTTGACCTGCTGGTCAGTCCGGAATACGGCGTTATCGGCAGTATTGAGGAAATTGATGCCGTCGGTCACCGTGTGGCACACGGCGGTGAAAAATATAAGCAATCTACCCCGATTGACGACGAAGTGATTGCCTATTTGGAATCCATTGTTCCCATCAACCCGTTGCACGGTCCTCCTGCCATTTTGGGCATGAAGGCGTGCCGCCGCTTAATGAGCGATACTCCCCAAGTCGGCGTTTTCGATACCTCTTTCTACGCCAACATGGAGGACTTCCGCACCATTTATCCCCTACCCTATGAACTGTATACCGAAAATAAAATCCGCCGCTACGGCTTCCACGGCACCTCACATCGCTATGTGTCCGCCAAAGCCGCCGAAATGCTCGGCAAACCGATAGAAGAGCTCAAAATCGTCACCTGCCACTTGGGCAACGGCTCTTCCATCACCGCGGTGGATAAAGGCATTGCGATTGATACCTCGATGGGCTTCACCCCGCAAGAAGGTGTGCCGATGGGTACTCGCAGCGGTACGATTGACCCCACGGTCATCCCCTACATCATGAAAGTGAAAAATCTGACGGTAGACGAAGTGGAAAATCTGCTCAACCGTCAATCGGGCTTGCTCGGTGTCAGCGGTTTGTCTAACGATGCCCGCAACATTTCCGAAGCAGCGGAAGCCGGCAATCCCCGTGCTATTTTGGCCATTCGTATGCTGGCAAACAGCATCAAAAAATACATCGGCAGTTACATTGCCGAAATGAACGGCATTGACGCCTTGGTCTTTACCGCCGGCATCGGCGAAAACGACCGCAACATGCGTCAAATGGTCTGTGCCGATATGGATTATCTCGGCATTGCCATCGACGAAGAGGTTAACCTCACCTGCCCACGCGGCAGTGCGGCAAACCTTTCCGCCGCAGGAGCCTCGGTTCAAACCTTGGTTATCCCCACCGATGAAGAATACATGATAGCGTTAGATACCGCTAAGTTTTGTTAAGGAGTGATTTTTTATGGCAACCCCCATTTCCGAAGCTGAAGTTCGTCAATTGGTCAGCCAAGTCTTAAATCGTATGCAAACCGGTCCTGCCGTCTCGTGGGATTCCACCCAATACGACGGCCGCAAATTGATTGGTATTTTCGAAGATATGAATGAAGCGATTGAAGCCGCTAACACCGGTTATCGTGCCGTTCGTGCCATGAGCGTCGAACAACGTGAAAAGATTATCACCGAAATTCGCCGTCTGACTCGTGAAGAAGCCCCGATTATGGCAGAATTAGGCGTCAAAGAAACCGGCATGGGCAAAGTGGAACACAAACGCTTAAAACACCTCTTGGTCGCCAATAAGACTCCCGGTACCGAAGACATTGTTTCGCAAGCCAAAACCGGTGACGACGGCCTTACTTTGGTGGAAATGGCTCCGTTTGGCGTTGTCGGCGCTATCACGCCCAGCACCAACCCGAGCGAAACCGTCATTTGCAACAGCATTGGTATGATTGCTGCCGGTAACGGTGTGGTATTCAACCCCCATCCCAATGCCATTGCCACTTCTAACTATGCCGTGGACTTGGTCAACCGTGCCAGCAAAACCGCCGGCGGTCCCGAAATCTTGGTTTGCTCCATGAAGAAACCGACCATGGACTCCGCCGCCATCATGCAATCGCATCCGTTGATTCGCTTGCTCGTTTGCACCGGTGGTCCCGGTGTGGTGCGTGCCGTGTTGTCGTCCGGTAAAAAAGCCATCGGCGCCGGTGCCGGTAACCCCCCTGTTATTGTGGACGATACCGCCGATATCGCCAAAGCCGGTAAGGATATTATCGATGGTTGCACCTTCGATAACAACCTGCCCTGCATTGCTGAAAAAGAAGTATTTGCGTTCCGTAACATTGCCGATGAACTCATTTCGGTGATGCAACGCAACGGTGCTTACAAAATCACTGCCGAACAAGCCGACCAATTGGCCGAAATCGTGCTGGATAAGAAAACCGACAAAAACGGCAAAGTCAAACGCGTGGTCAACCGTGACTGCGTGGGTCGTGACGCCGCCGTTCTGCTCGCAAAAATCGGTGTGCAAGTCAGCAACGATATTCGTTGCATCATTTGCGAAACCGATGCCAACCACTTGTTCGTGCAAGAAGAACTCATGATGCCGATTCTTCCCATCGTGCGCGTGGACAACATCGACCAAGCCATCGAACTCGCTGTCAAAGCCGAGCACGGCAACCGTCATACTGCTCACATGCACTCCAAAAACATTGACAATCTTTCCCGTTTCGCCAAAGCGGTGGAAACCACCATTTTCGTGAAAAACGCTCCGTCGTATGCCGGTATCGGTTTCGGCGGCGAGGGTCATGCCACCTTCACCATTGCCGGTCCCACCGGCGAGGGTATCACCTCGGCACGCAGCTTTACCCGCCAACGCCGTTGCGTCATGGCAGATAGTTTCCGTATTATCTAAAAGGAGTGTCACTCATGGCATACGATTCCCAAATGATTTCCCAAATCGTCAACCGTATCATGGCAGAAGTCGGCGGTCAACCGTCTACTGACGATACCGTTCCGGTCGGGGTTTCCAATCGTCACATTCACTTGTCTGCCGAAGACTTGGAAACTCTCTTCGGCAAAGGCTACGAATTGACGCCCATTAAAGATTTATCTCAACCCGGTCAATTCGCTTGCAAAGAAACGCTCACCATCGTTGGTCCGTCGTTGCGCCCGATTGAAAACGTGCGCGTGCTCGGTCCGTTGCGTAAGCAATCGCAAGTAGAAATTTCCCGTACCGATTCGTTTGTCCTCAAAGTCAAACCGCCGGTGCGTGAATCCGGTAAATTAGACGGCTCGGCACCGGTCACCATCATCGGCCCGAAAGGCGTTGTCACCTTAAAAGAAGGTTGCATCATCGCCAACCGTCACATCCACATGAGCACAGAAGAAGGCGCCGCTTTTGGGCTTAAAGACTGCGATTACGTCACCGTCGAAGTAAACGGCGAACGCCGCACCACCTTCTATGACGTGCAAGTCCGTGTCCACAAAGATTTCCGTTTGGAAATGCACATCGATACCGACGATGCCAACGCTGCCGGTATCGGCAACGGTGCCCGCGTGAAGGTCATTAAATAATCAAAAAAGAGAACACTCACCGTGTTCTCTTTTTTTTTAACCTTTCTTTTGAAACCGTACGTCACCTTGTTCAAACCGCCGCCGCAGTTTTTCCAACGCTTTCTTTTCAATGCGTGACACATACGACCGCGAAATATCTAACCGCTTTGCCACTTGCCGTTGTGTCAATGGGTCGTGAATTAACCCGTACCGCCACCGAATCACTTCCTTTTCTCGCTCGGTCAAGGTTTCTTCCATATACCGGTACAACTTCGTCGCATTGATCTTGTTATCCAAATCCTCCGCAATGGTATCTTCTTGGGCAATCACGTCCATCAGCGTCAGCGTGTGTCCCTCTTTGTCCGTTTCAATCGGCTCCATAATAGAAACATCCTGTGCTGTCTTGCGGTTGGCACGAAAATGCATTAAAATTTCATTTTCCACACAGCGCGAAGCGTAGGTCGCCAAACGCACCCCTTTGGTGTAATCAAACGTGTTCACCGCTTTCATTAAGCCGATAGTACCAATCGAAATTAAATCGTCTTGGTCGCGCACCGAACTGTAATATTTTTTGATGATATGCGCCACCAACCGCAAATTGTGTTCCACCAACCGATTACGTGCCGCGATGTCCCCGTGCTCATGATAGGCCACCAAGCACTCATGCTCTTGCTCGGCGGAAAGCGGATGCGGAAACGAACCGGAATTCACCACTTGCAATGCCATAAAGAAAATGCGGGATAAGGAACGGAGTAATTCTGTCAACATACACTTCACCCTTTCCCCACACTATATGCACCGTTTGTTTTTTTTTGCCTGTCCGCTTTCTATTGGTGTTTTTTGCTCACAATTTTGCAAAAAGAATAAAAGAGTATCTAATAATACCAAAGAAATGGCTTTTTTATTATTTTGCGGTGTCGCAATGTGTTGTATAATACAATTATGAAATAACGGAAAGGAGTTTTACCATGAATGTTTTAGCAATCGGTTGTCATCCAGACGATGTGGAAATTGCTTGCGCCGGCACTCTTGCAAAATGTGTCAAACGAGGCGATAGAGTGGTCGTGTGCCATTCTTCCAGCGGTAACTTAGGGCACGTAATCATTCCGCCCGATGAACTCCGTGTCATCCGTGCCAACGAAGCCAAAAAAGCCGGTTCTCTTGCCGGTATCGAGGTCGTTTACGGCGGTTTTGACGATTTGGAAATTTTCGATAGCGAGGATACGGCACGTGACCGCTTGGTGGATGTCATTCGTTATGCCAACCCCGATTTTATTATTACGCACAGCCCCGACGATTACATGCCCGACCACACGGCGGTTTCCCGCTTGGTGTTCGATGCCTGCTTCACCGCCACCCTGCCCAACTATAACGATTACGAGCATCGTTACAGCACGCCGGATACACCTCCCGCACGTTTGGTGCCGGTGTACTACATGGATACCTTGGCGGGTGTGGAATTCAACCCGACCGAGTACGTCGATATCACCGACGAAATCGATTTAAAAATCAAAATGTTAGAATGCCACGAAAGCCAACTCGTGTGGATGCGCGAACACGACGGCATTGATTTTGCCGATATGGTGCGTACCTGCTCTCGCTACCGCGGTTATCAATGCGGTGCTGCTTACGCGGAAGGCTTCCGTCAATGTCAAGTGTACTTAAAAGGAACAACCAAACGGTTGTTACCGTAATTATAAGGAGGAAAACCGTATGAACTTTTTAA
>JAGBSU010000138.1 GCA_017631705.1 Clostridia bacterium
CTCACAATGTTTCCTCCCTTCCGTTACGCTTCTGCGCTGTTCTTGATTTCGTTTTCGCGAATAATGGTTTTCACGACAGCGATCTCTTTTTTGACAGCTTTCAGACGCATCGGATTGTCAAGTTGATTGATAGCGTGTTGGAATCTCAGGTTGAACAGTTCCTTTTTGAGGTCCGCAAGCCGTTTTTCCAACTCAACTTCGTTCAATTCACGGATTTTTTGAATTTCTGTGGACTTCATTTCTGCTCACCGTCCATTTCTTCCTTGCAAACGAATTTGCATTTGATGGGCAGCTTGTTGGCTGCGAGTCGCATAGCTTCACGGGCAGTTTCCTCCGGCACGCCGGCGATTTCAAACATCACACGGCCCGGTTTTACCACGGCCACCCAGTATTCGGGGGAACCTTTACCGGAACCCATTCGAGTTTCGGCAGGTTTTTCGGTAACCGGCTTATCGGGGAAAATCTTAATCCAAACTTGACCGCCACGTTTGATGTAACGAGTCATAGCGATACGGGCTGCTTCGATTTGGTTAGATTTAATCCAAGCGGGCTCCAAAGCCACCAAACCGAAATCACCGTAGTTAACAGTGTTGCCGCGAAGAGCCTTACCGGTAAGGCGGCCTCTCTGTACGCGACGATATTTTACTCTTTTCGGTAACAGCATTATTTGCGGCCTCCTTCCCGACGGGGCTTCGCAACACCGGCGAGAACTTCGCCGCGATAAATCCACACTTTAACGCCGATACGGCCATAGGTGGTGTTGGCTTCTGCGAAACCGTAATCGATATCCGCACGCAATGTTTGCAGCGGAATGGTACCTTCGTGGTATTGTTCAGCACGAGCAATATCCGCACCGCCTAAGCGACCGGAAACTTGTGTTTTAATACCTCTGGCACCGAGTTTCATAGCGCGTCCGATGCATTGTTTCATAGCACGACGGAAGGAAATACGTTTTTCCAATTGTTGTGCAATGTTTTCGGCAACCAATTGAGCATCCGTATCCGGATTCTTGATTTCCACAATGTTCACTAACGTGGTTTTGCCCAACATGGTCTCGCAAGTTTGACGAAGTTTTTCGATTTCGGCTCCGCCTTTACCAATGACCAAACCGGGTTTAGCACAGTGAATGTTGACACGCACACGTGTAGCGTCACGTTCAATCTCGATTTTCGAGATGCCGGCAGCGTACAACGTCTTCTTTAAATAAGTGCGTAATTTATAATCGGAATAAATGGTGTCGCCCATTTGATTCTTTTTCACGAACCAGCGGGAATCCCAATCCTTAATTACGCCGACACGTAAACCGTGGGGATTGACTTTTTGTCCCATAAATTTGTCCTCCTCCTTCGCTTATTCCTTTTCCTTGAGCACAAGGGTGATGTGTGAGGTTCTCTTTTCGATGCGGAACGCACGACCCTGTGCTCGCGGACGAACACGCTTAAGAATGGGGCCGGGGCATACAAAGCATTCGGAAACAACCAAATTACTACGTTCCATGTTGTGATTGTTTTCCGCATTCGCTACCGCCGATTTGAGCAACTTCTCAACCGGCTCACCGGCAGCTTTAGAAATGTTGTGTGTAATTGCGAGCGCGACATCAACCGGTTTATTGCGGATGAGGTCGAGAACGATTTTCACTTTGCGAGGGGACATACGGACGTGTGTTACTTGCGCCCTTGCTTCCATAACGTTACTCTCCTTTCAACCGCTTACTTCGTTGTTTTCGATCCGACGTGACCGCGGAACGTACGAGTGGGGGCGAACTCGCCCAGCTTGTGACCGACCATGTCTTCGGTTACATATACCGGAACATGCTTGCGTCCGTCATGCACCGCGATGGTGTGACCGACAAAATCCGGGAAAATCGTGGAAGAACGGCTCCACGTTTTCAAAATGCGTTTTTCCCCGGCTTCATTCATTGCTTGAATCCTTTTCAACAGAACAGGCTGTACGAAAGGACCCTTCTTTACGCTTCTACCCATAAATAATGAATCTCCTTTCGCTTACTTGCCGTTGCGGCGCTTCACGATGAACTTATCGGAAGCTTTGTGATGCTTGCGGGTCTTGTAACCCAATGCCGGTTTACCCCACGGGGTGACCGGACCGGGACGACCGATGGGCGATTTACCTTCACCACCGCCATGGGGGTGGTCGCAGGGGTTCATCACCGAACCGCGTCCGGTCGGGCGCCAACCCATGTGGCGTTTACGGCCGGCTTTACCGATTTTCACATTTTCATGCTCAAGGTTACCGACCTGACCGATGGTGGCCATGCAGTTGAGCGGAATATTCCGCATTTCACCGGAAGGCAAACGAACCATCGCCATATTGTTTTCTTTTCCGACAAG
>JAGBSU010000139.1 GCA_017631705.1 Clostridia bacterium
GAAAAACAAAAACCACTCAAAATCTTCTCGTTTTCAGGTCGAAGATTTTGAAAAGAGCGGATTTGTGGGGCAACCAAGGCAAAAACGCAGCGAATACTGTATGTATTCGCGAGTATTTTAACGAAGGGTGAGCCTAAATCCGCCTGTTCAAAACGGGGTTCGGATTCGGCGGGTTACCCTATAAAAGGGGGATGCGTATGCAAAAACTGATACGGCCGCAACCAATGGATTACGGGACGGTGAGTGGCCTGTGTACGGCATTGAGAAGTCGTTATCGCTTTTTGCAAGCTGTACCGCTCGGACAAAGTGTGCAGGGACGAACCATTTGGTCGCTGACTCTCGGCGACGGCGAGGAAAATGTGCTGATAGCGGCGACATTTCATGCACAGGAATGGATGACAGCCTTTGTGTGCCTACGGTTGTGTGAAAGATTATGCGAAGCGGTGAAACAGCACCGCTTATTGGTGGATTGGAATGTGTACCGTGCACTTTCCGACCGCCGTATTATGTTTGTCCCGTTGGTGAATCCCGACGGTGTGGAAATTGCTTTGCAAGGCGACAAGGTTTGGCAAGCCAACGCACGCGGAGTAGATATCAATCATAATTTTAATGCAGGTTGGTACAAATTGCAACAGTTAGAACAAAAAAAGGGGATTTGCGGTCCGTCGGCACGGCAATGGGGTGGGCCGTTCCCCGAAAGCGAGCCGGAGACGGCGGTGATGACAGCATTATGCCGCCGAGTACGATTTCGCCAAGCGATAGCGCTTCACAGTCAAGGGGAGGAGATTTATTGGCAGTACGGCGAAAAAACGCCATCGGAATCGTTACTGATGGCACGGGCGATGGCTTCGGTTTCGGGGTATACGGTGGCATCGCCGACAGGACTTGCTTCCCACGGAGGTTTTAAGGATTGGTTTATTGAGGAATTTGGGCGACCGGGATTTACCATTGAGTTAGGGCGGGGTGAAAATCCGTTGCCACTTAGTGACTTTGAAGAAATTTATAGAAAAGTGGAGGAAATGTTGTTAATTTCTGCTTTTATGTGAGATTTTGCTTGAATTTGACAAAAAAATATTGTACAATACAGATAAATACTACAACGGGGGGATTTCGTGAAGCGAATATTCAGCCGCGGAGATATAGCGGTGTTGTCCTTCACGCTATTTATCGCCGTTGTAGCTATTTTTTGGTATTGTTTTCCACGCCGCATCGGTCGGAAGGTTCTGGTTACTTCGCCGATGGGTGAAACACGATATTCACTGTCACAACCGTCGGAGTTTTCGGTATCCGGTGCTGACGGTCTTACTCTTACGATACAGATTGAGAATGGCCGTGCGCGTGTTGCGCACAGCGATTGCCCTGATCGATTATGCGTGCACAGCGGTTGGCTGTCGCAAAGCGGACAAGCCGCGGTGTGTGTGCCTGCCGCAGTGAGCGTACGCATAGTCGGCGGTGAAGCGGCGGTAGATGGGGTGACGGCATGAAAAGACAAGCTACCAAGCAATGGGCGATTGCCGGCATTCTCGCCGCCTTGGCGGTGGCGTTATCGGTATTGGAAGGTTGGTTGCCGCCTTTGCCGATAGTCGGTGCTAAATTAGGTTTAGCCAATTTGGCGGTGATGGCGGCATTATTGCTGGTATCGTTTCCCTGTGCGGCGGGCGTGACCGCGGTTAAAATCGGGTTTGCGTTATTTCGCGGTCCGTTGGCGTGTGCCATGAGTGCCGCCGGCAGCGTGTTGGCGTTGTTGGCGATGGCGGCGGTCAAACGCTTGTTTCGGGACAAGCTTTCGTGTGTCAGCTTGGGTCTTGTGGGTGCGGTGGCACATAACATGGGACAATGGTTGGCGGCGTATGCTGTGTTTGGTTCAGCGATGTTCTATTATGCACCGTTGTTATTATTAGCGGCAATACCTGCCGGTGCGTTAACCGGTGTGACGATGTCGTTAGTTAAACCGTATATTCTGAGAATTTTTTAATACAGAAAGGAATGAACGCTATGTTTTCTACGCTGATTCACAAATCACGCGGCGGTGTGCATGTGCCGCATCGCAAACACACAGCTGAGTGTGAGACGGTGGTCATGCCGGCACCGGAAAAGGTGCTGATTGCCATGTCACAGCATTTGGGGGCTCCGTGTATTCCGTTGGTGAAAGTGGGAGATACCGTAGAAGTCGGGCAAATGGTGGGCAGCAGTGAGGTACCGGTTTCTGCACCGATTCACAGCAGTGTGTCGGGCACGGTAACGGCTCTCAAAGAATTATTGTTACCGGCAGGCCGTACCACCTTAGCATTGGAAATTACTTCAGATGGAGAAAATCGTGTTCACAGCAGCGTTAAGCCGCCGATTGTGAATACCCAAGAGGAATTTATTGAAGCGGTACGCGCTTCCGGTTTGGTAGGTCTCGGCGGTGCCGGTTTTCCTGCACATATCAAGCTAAACCCCAAGGACCGCGATACCATTGATACCTTGGTGATCAACGCGGCAGAATGTGAACCGTATATCACCACCGACTATCGCGAATGCATGGAAAATTCGTGGGATATTGTGTCGGGCGTGCAAACGGTCATGGAATTTTTGGGGGCTTCGCGAGTGGTTATTGCCGTAGAACGCAATAAGCCTGCCGCGATTGCCGAATTGTCGCGTATTGCCGCTTCGGTCACGGTGCCGGGTCGTACCGTGACGGTGAAAGCGTTGCCGGCACGGTATCCGCAGGGGGCGGAAAAGGTGTTGGTGGCGGCATGTACCGGTCGTCGCATACCCGTTGGCGGTTTGCCTGCCGATGTGGGATGTGTGGTGATGAACGTTACCTCGGTTTCTGTGCTGTCGCGGTATTTGAAAACCGGTATGCCGCTTGTCAGCCGCCGTGTGACGGTGGATGGTTCGGCGGTGGAAAAGCCGCAAAACCTGCAAGTGGCACTCGGCACACCCATTAAGGATATTTTGGCATTTGTCGGTTTGAAAAAGCCGGTGCGTAAATTGCTGTTCGGCGGTCCGATGATGGGACTTGCTTTAATGAATGATGAATTGCCGTTGCTCAAACAAAACAATGCCATTTTGGCCTTGGCAGAAGAGGATGTGACGGAGATTCCTGCTTCCACTTGTATTCGTTGCGGTCGGTGCGTGGATGCTTGTCCGATGCAACTGCTGCCGACATCCATCACGAAAGCCTATTATGCAGGCAACACGGATGAACTGAAACGGTTATCCACCATGAATTGTATGGAATGCGGTTGCTGTTCCTTCTCTTGTCCGGCACATCGTCCGATATTACAAACCATTCGCATGGCAAAAGATATTTTGCGGGCGACGAAATAGGAGGTACAACATGGAAAAACAACCTTTATTAGTGTCTTCTTCGCCGCATTTACATTGCGGGATGAACACCCGTGATATTATGCGGGATGTAGTGATTGCGTTGATTCCGGCGTTGGTTGCTTCGGTTTGGTTATTTGGTTTCAGAGCATTGGCGGTGGAAGTGGTCTGCGTTGCTTCGGCGATTGCTACCGAATATTTAAGCCGCCTTGTTATGAAACGTCCTCAAACGGTGGGTGATTTATCTTGCGTAGTAACCGGTTTGTTGCTTGCTTTTAACCTTCCGGTGACGATTCCGTTATGGCAAGCGGCATTTGGTAGCGTGGTAGCTATTGCTGTCGCCAAGCAAATGTTTGGCGGATTAGGGCAAAATTTTGTCAACCCCGCCTTGGTTGGCCGTATTGTACTGATGGGTAGTTTCCCCGATGCCATGAACAACTGGGAAGTTCCGCTTTCGTGGCTGGGCAAAGCCGATGCCGTGACCGGTGCGACACCGCTGGCGTTGTTGGGAACCGAAGGTGCTGCCGACATTGAACCGTTACAATTGCTTTTCGGCTTGCGCGGTGGTTGCTTGGGTGAGACCTGTGTTGCCGCGCTGTTGCTCGGTGGAATTTATTTAGTGGTACGCCACGTGATCAGTCCGTTGATTCCGGTAATTTATTTGGCCACGGTGTTTGTGCTGACATGGTTGCTTGGCTCTGACCCGTTGGTGCAAGTTTTGTCCGGTGGTTTGATGCTTGGTGCGGTATTTATGGCAACCGACTATGCGACTTGCCCGATTAACAAAGCCGGTAAAGTGGTGTACGCTATTGGCTGTGGTTTAATTACGGTGTTGATTCGTATGTTCGGTTCTTTGCCGGAAGGCGTATCGTTTGCTATTGTGATTATGAATATTCTCTCGCCGCTTATCGAGCGTGCTACAAAACCGCGCCCCTTTGGCGCAGGAAAGGCGGTGCGCTCATGAAACGATTGAAAGACATATTAGTTCCCACCTTGGCGCTCATGCTGATTGCCGGTGTTATGACAGCGGCGTTGGCGGGAACAAACGCATTGACGAAAGACGAAATTAAGCGTCAAGCCGATGAAATTTCCGATGCGGCTCGCCGTGAGGTGATGGTGGCGGACGAATTCCGTGTCGCGACGGTTTCGGTCGACGGCGGCGAAACGGAATATTATGAAGCCGTGACAAGCGGTAAAGTCACGGGATTTGTGTTTACCACCGAAGCGGCGGGAAAAAGCGCCGGTCTTACGGTGATGACCGGCATTTCTGCCGACGGCAAGATTACCGGTGTGAAAGTGACAGAACAAAACGAAACAGCCGGTTATGTCGACAAAGTGGTTAAAGCCGGTTTCTTGAAAGCATTTACCAACAAGGAAGCACGTGAAATTAAATTGAATGAGCAAGTGGACGCCGTGTCGCAAGCGACCAAAACCTCGTCGGGTATTTGCAAAGCTGTTAATAAGGCGATTAAGGTGTATCAAGCAGTTAAAGGGGGTGTCACCGTTGAATAATGTGTATTGGAAAACATTTTCCAAAGGGTTAATCAAAGAAAACCCCACGTTCCGTTTGGTTCTCGGTACTTGTCCGACCTTGGCGGTGACAACGGCAGCAGTCAACGGATTGGGCATGGGTGCTGCGGCAACTTTTGTGTTGGTTTGTTCGAACATCGTGATTTCCCTTTTACGTAAGGTGATTCCCGATAAGGTTCGATTGCCTGCCTATATTGTGATTATTGCCGCTTTTACCACCATCGTTCAAATGCTGGTAAAAGCCTATTTGCCTGCTATTGATAAATCGCTCGGCATTTATCTGCCGCTTATCGTGGTTAACTGTATCATTTTAGGCCGTGCCGAAGCGTTTGCCGGTAAAAATCCGGTAGGACTTTCGGCTTTAGACGGATTGGGTATGGGTGCCGGTTTTACGGCGGCACTCGTAGTGATGGGCAGTATTCGTGAATTTTTGGGAAACGGAACAGTGTTCGGTTGGCCCGAGGGCGGGTTGATTCCTGCTATTACCATATTCGTGTTGCCGGCGGGCGGTTTCTTTGTGTTCGGTATGCTGATTTGGTTAACCAATAAATTATCTCAGCATTTAGATAACAATGCCACTCGTAAGGAGCTGACCGCCTGTGCGGGTTGCCCGATGGCGGTTAAGTGCCATACAGAGGAGGGCTGCCGTCATGAATAATACGAGCGTGTTTGCTATTTTAATCGGCGGGTTGTTGGTAAACAACTTTGTGCTGTCCCAGTTTTTAGGTATTTGTCCGTTCTTGGGTGTTTCCAAAAAACTGAATTCTGCTGTTGGTATGTCGTTGGCGGTTATCTGTGTTATGGTGATGTCAACGGCGGTTACCTATCCGCTGTATATGCATGTCTTGGTGCCGAACGATTTGGCCTATTTGCAAACGATTGTATTTATTTTAATCATTGCCGCCTTGGTACAATTGGTAGAAATTATTTTGCGTCGGTTTATCCCCCCGTTGTATAACGCACTCGGTATTTATTTGCCGTTGATTACCACCAACTGTGCGGTGCTCGGTGTGACCATTTTGAACATCGATAGCGGTTATACCTTCGGGCAATCGTTGGTGAACGCCGTGGGTGCCGGTTTAGGTTTCTTGTTGGCTATGGTGATGTTTGCCGGTGTGCGGGAACGCTTGGAAAGCGCCGAAATTCCCGAAAGCTTAAAAGGCTTGCCGATCACCTTGGTGGCGGCATCCATTGTTTCGGTTTCCTTCCTTGGTTTCCAAGGATTGTTTGGATTATAAGGGGGAGGGAAAAAGAATGAGTCCGATTTTATTAGCAGTTTTATTGCTTGCAGGCTTAGGCCTGTTTGCCGGATTGATTTTGGCAATCGCATCGGTACTGATGGCAGTACCGGTAGATGAACGCGTGGAAGCGGTACGGGAGGCATTGCCCGGTGCCAACTGTGGTGCTTGTGGATATTCCGGTTGTGCAGGTTATGCCAATGCTATGGTCAACGAGGATGCTCCGGTGGGGCTTTGCTCGCCCGGCGGTAACGAGGTAGCAGAAGCTACCGGTAAACTTTTGGGCAAATCCGGTAACGTGGTACGGCAAACCGCCGTGGTACGTTGCGGTGGTTGTGAAGAATTTACCGCGCGCAAGTTGGATTATCACGGTATTCCCTCTTGCCGTGCTGCTACGCAATTTTTCGGCGGTAACTGGTTGTGCAACTACGGTTGCTTAGGGTATGGTGACTGCGCTGTGGCTTGCGAATACGGTGCGATTACCATTAAAGACGGTTTAGCACATATTGACAGCACATTGTGCCGTGGTTGTACCAAATGTACCGCCGCCTGTCCTAAAAAACTGATTGTTATGAATGATGGTAACGTGCGCGGGGTTGTGCGTTGTTCTAACCGTGATAAAGGCGCCCAGACGCGTAAAGCCTGTAAGGTGGGCTGTATTGGGTGCGGCAAATGCCAACGCACTTGTGAGCACGATGCCATTCATGTAGTAAACAATGTGGCGGTAATCGACGAGGAAAAATGTATCGGATGCGGTAAATGTGCCGAAGCATGTCCGGTGAAATGCATTGATATTTTTAACTAACTTAATCGTAAAACAAAACAACCGAAGCGGTCACCGCTTCGGTTGTTTTTATCGTCTATAAAATAAAAAAGACAGTTCCCGAAGAAACAGTCTTTTACTGGTGGGCGTAAACGGACTCGAACCGCTGACCTCCTGCGTGTGAAGCAGGCGCTCTAACCAGCTGAGCTATACGCCCGAATCAGCCGCCGCGATTGCAGCGACCAAAAAGAAAAAATGGTGACCCGAACGGGAATCGAACCCGTGATACCGCCGTGAAAGGGCGGTGTCTTAACCGCTTGACCATCGGGCCAGATTGGTGGCTGTAACTGGATTTGAACCAGTGACACCGCGGGTATGAACCGCGTGCTCTAGCCAACTGAGCTATACAGCCGTGGCATGCCCCACAGTTCTTTCTCCGAGGGGACGCTGACTATTATATAGTATGTACCGACATTTGTCAAGCATGTTTTTCAAAAAAACCATATTTTTTTCTTAAATAATCAATGATGGCTGACACTTTTAAGAAAATAAAAATACAGCTGCAAATTAGACATGTTTACATCACGCCAAAAACATCTAAATTGTTTCATTAGGCGTGAGAAATCCACCGATTCAGGGCGTTTTCAAGCAGGGTAAGCGGTGGATTTATACGGCTACGATTTTTGGTTATCCGCTGACGAAAGTGGGCATTTGGTGGTAATAGATCCATTGAAAATAGTTTCTTTATAATTTGTTTTTTGCTTGGTCGTTAAGCATTATAGTATATTTGGAGTCTATTTTCTCTTTTATTTGTTATCCATCAATTATATCAGAACAGTCTTGAAAAAAACAGAGGATAGTGAACAAGTTCCTCTTTGTGATAAAAGTACCCCCAATTGTGCAGACGCACAATTGGGGGTACTTGACGTTAAGAAACCAATGTTGATTTCATGTGATCTTATAAAGCAGTTTTAGCCTTGTTGCATTGCCGCTTTAGCTTTTTTGCAACTTTGAATTTTCGCATCAATTTCGGCGTCGGTCGAATTGGCAGTAAACGATACATACACCGTTCTCGAAAGAATATCCAGTGTCTTCGGACACATATCAGGACTATAGTCAGGAATATGGTCACGGTTCGCTTCCATCTTGAACGGGTCAAAAGCGGGATGTACAGCACCGCGTTTTTCAAGAATTGCAGCCCAGTTAGAATATACATGCTTGCCGGTGTTGATAGGACGACCGTGTCCGGTGATTTCAGAGAACCTGATTGCATCCTCTACAGTGTCGAACTGGAAGGGTACGACAGTGCTGCAATCGCCTTCAATATCGTTAGAAACAGCGAATTTGAAATCATCCTTCAGGGCATCCATGATTTTCTTCTTGTTTTTTCTGAGGTCTTCTAAAATACCATCAAGTTTCTTTAACTGCTCGCGCATAATAGCAGCAGAGATTTCGTTTGTTCTGAACTCCGTACCGCAGAAGGGCTCAACGGTTCCGCTAAGTTGTTGACCGAAGAAGGAAACGGCACTGCTGTCGTGGTAAATTAAAGCACGTTCAGAGAACAGGTCACTGTTAGTGGCTAAAGCACCGCCCTCGCCTGCGGTTATAAGTTTGTATTGGTTAAAGCTATATGCACCGCAATCACCGATAGTACCAAGGCGTTTGCCCTTGTATGAACCACCATCAGCTTGGCAAGCATCTTCCAAAATGTATAAGTTATACTTTTTGGCCAGTGCGCATAGTGCATCCATGTTTGACGGGAAGCCTTGAATATGTACGGGAAGTAATGCTTTTGTGCGAGAAGTGATTTTCTTCTCAACATCAATCGGGCAAAGGGTTAAACTTTCGTCGATCTCAGCAATTACAGGAATAGCACCAACTGCAACAACAGCCATAGCGGAAGCAATATAGGTGTAACCGGGAACAATAACCTCATCACCGGGGCCTATACCCATAGCAATTAAAGCAGAGGTTAATGCACCGGCACCGGAGGACATTAAGTGTACATGCTTGACATCAAATTTTTCTTGCATTTCCTCTTGGAAATGCTTGGTTTCTTCGCCTTTAAATAGGGCTTTCGACTCAATTACTCTTGCAACTGCATTGATTTCTTCTTGACCGATTCTTTGCATAATAATTTCTCCTTTGACAATTTTTTTAAAGAACCTTACTCTTTTGCAATAACCTCTTAAGAGAATAGAAGTTCCCATGCGCTTTTATTATACCAATATACTATTTTTTTGCAATCTAAAATATTCTTAAAAAATACGCAAAAATTCTACTTGTAGATGCTTTTTGACAAAATTTATTCCAAAAAAATTGAAAATCATGCTTTATAGCCATTAAGGCAATGAACGACGGTTTTTATTGATTCATTTGTCGTTTTTGCAAAAGAGAAAGAAGATGAATACCGACCGAGGCAATCAACACACCGGCGGCAATTCCTAAACAAATAGATAGGGTACTGCTACCGTAGTTCCATGCGGTGGTGTAGTCGCGTTGCAGCAGATGCGAAATGGTGTAATAGAGCCCGCCTCCCGGAACAAGCACTACGGCCGCCGAAGCGAAAAAGCAAACAGCCGGTGCTTTTTGTAAACGGGCTATCCATTCGCAATACAGCATGAGAACAAACGATGAAACGGCATTGCACAAGAAATTGCCAAGCGGTTTGGTAAGCAAATACACGAGGCATACCAAGGCACCTCCGAGTATCGTCCACGGCAAGCGTTTGGGACGCATACCGAACAGCAACGAAAAACCTAAAGTGCCTACCGTAGCGCTGAACAGCGTGATAAGGGCTTCTCTCATAGCACACCTCCGATTAAGAACATGGCTGCGGCAAAGCCGAAGGCTATCATCAATGCCAATAAAACCGATTGCAGTAACCGGAGCATGCCGGATAAAATATCGCCTATCATCATATCTCGTACCGCATTGGTGAGGGCTAGCCCGGGAATTAAAATCATGATAGTACCAATCATGATTTTATCGATGTTATCACCGAGCCCCAGCCGATAGAGGAGCAAGGCGAGCGCACCTGCACAAAAAGAATTGAGTGCGGTTAATACCATTTGGTTTAGAAAGCGTGGGGCACAACGGTCGACAAAGGTGATGGGTAGGGCGACCAAAGCAGCCCCCAACGCATCCCAAAGAGTACCGCCGAAAAACACCGAAAAGCCTGCTGTGGCACACATGGCACCAAAATAATATATCCATTCCGGATACGGGCGTTTGTTTTTTACCGACGCGATGGCAGCCGGCAAGTCACTTAGCGGCAATGTGCCGTCACACAGTTCGCGAGAAAGACGATTGAGTTCTTCCACCATAAACAAATTGTGTGTGGTTTTATAAACACGGCGCATTTGTTGGCAATAACTTCCGTCAGGTGTTTGCATGGAAACAATAATAACCGATGTGATGGAAAATACCTCAACGTGTTTAGCACCGAATGCGTTACAGATACGAGAAATAGTATCTTCCACTCGATGAATTTCGGCACCGTTTCGCAATAAATGTTCACCGATATCCAACGCGGAACGCAGCACCTCGTCGGGTGAGACAGCGTACTCCGATTGTTGATTCATACTTAGCATCTACCGCCTTAAAATTTATATTGAAAAGACATGTATACTATAAAACAAATACTTGCAAAAAGCAACCCTCTGTTTGCGAAATCGTCAAAAATTATGATATTCAGACGACGGGATTCTTTCAAAATTGCACGGACAAGCGTGTAAGATAAAAATGAATATGAATGGGAGGCATGATAATGGTAATACGCATGGATGCGACACCGTCCGGGTTGACGGTGTGGCTGTCGGGAGAGTTAGACCATCATTCGGCACGGTCATTGCGTGAACAAGTGGATGCAGCGGTGGTGCGTTCTTCTGCTACGGTGTTGCGGTTGGATTTTTCCGGTGTAACATTTATGGACAGTTCGGGAATTGGGTTGATTATGGGACGGTATCGGTTGCTGCAATCGCGTGGTGGAAAATTATTGGTGGTCGGTGTCAGCGACCGATTGTTACGGGTCATGAAATTGGCCGGATTGGAACGGTTACCGGTATGGGAAACCGCTCCTGTGGATACTAAGAAAAAACAGGGGGTAACCAGAAAATGAAAAAACCAATGAATGAAATGAAAGTAACCTTTCCCAGCCGTTCGGCAAACGAAGGGTTTGCCCGTGCGGCCGTGGCGGCTTTTTTGTCACAACTCGACCCAGCGGTGGATGAGTTGGCAGATTTGCGAACCGCAGTATCCGAGGCGGTAACAAATTGTATCGTCCACGCGTATCGCGACGAAATCGGTATGATTACCATTCACATGAAATTGTATGCCGATGGACGAACGGTGATTAAAATCCGTGACCGCGGTTGCGGTATCGACAATGTGGACAAAGCCATGGAACCATTGTTTACCACCGGTGGGGACGACCGTTCGGGCTTGGGCTTTTCCGTCATGGAAAGTTTTACGGACCGCTTGCGTGTATCGTCGCACATCGGTAAGGGTACGGTGGTGACCATGGAAAAATACATAGCGGTACGGCATCGGCAAGCGAGGGTAGTGTGAACGTACGAGAACGCAAAATTTGCGACAACATAGGTTTGGTGCATACTTGTGCACGGCGATTTACAGGACGTGGTGTGGAATACGACGATTTGTTTCAAGCAGGATGTATGGGGCTTGTTAAGGCGGTTGACGGTTTTGACGAGGAACGCGGACTGAAATTTTCCACCTATGCCGTTCCGGTGATTTTAGGGGAAATTCGGCGTTTATTTCGTGACGGCGGAACGGTAAAAATCAGCCGCACGCTGAAAGAACTGTCTTTGAAAGTAACGAGAGAACGGGAAAAATTTTTCAAACAGGAAGGGCGTGAACCGGATGTGGGCGAATTGGCGGCGGCACTCGGCGTGGAACGGGAACAAGCGGCAGAAGCGCTCAGTGCGTCGTTACCGGCTTTGTCGCTGACTCGAAACGGCGAGGAGGACGACGGTGACGAAATTGACATACCGGTGTCGGCGCCCGAAGAACGCATTACCGACCGTTTGGCTTTACAGCAAGTGCTTGGTGAATTGGAACCGCATGACCGGTCGTTGATATATTTACGATATTTTCGGCGGCAGACACAGCAGGTTACTGCTGAGCAATTGGGCATGACACAAGTACAGGTTTCACGCCGAGAACGCGTGATTTTGGGGCAATTACGGCGCCGATTGTCCGGCTAAAATAAAAAAGCAAACATTTGTTCGATTTTTTCGTCAAAA